>DATJTR010000086.1:0-9966 GCA_035503215.1 Pirellulales bacterium | reverse complement strand
AAGTCGATCCATTGATCGAGAAAGAGCAAGAGGGGGGAGTCAAGGGAATCGCCGGCGTCGTTTACACCGGCGTCGTGCCGGTCGTCTATCAAGCCGAACGGGCGCTGCTCGATGGCCTGATCGAAAGTTTCTTCGTGGCCTTTGCAATGATTGCCGCGATGATGGCGGCCGTCTTCCGCGACATTCGTGCCGGCCTGTACACCATGCTGCCGAATGTCTGGCCCGTGGCAGTGGTGTTCGGCTTGATGGGCTGGCTGGGAATCGCACTCGACATCGGGACCATGATGACCGCCAGCGTGGCGATGGGGGTGTGCGTCGACGACACCGTGCATTTTGCCAACTGGTATCGGCGTGCGACCCGACTGGGGCTCGACCGCCGCAAGGCCACGGTGCTGGCGTTCGAGAATTCGGCCGGAGCGATCTATCAAAGCACGGTGATCGTGGCCGTGGGACTCGGCATCTTTGCCGTCAGCCATTTCATGCCCACGCGCCGGTTCGGCTATCTGATGGGGATCCTGCTCTGTTTCGGCCTCGTTGCCGACCTGGTCCTCACCCCCGCCATGCTAGCCGGCCCGATCGGCAAGTACTTCAGCCATCACGGTGGCTTGCCGCTCGACCGATTTCGCCAGCGGCGCCAAGCTCGCAAAGCTGCGGAAGAGCCTGAATCGGCCGAGCGCTAGCCCCGCAGCGCTTGTTTTTTCGCTGCCGCGATTAATTCACCGGCTCGACTTCCACGACGAGATAAATCGTTTCGCTGCCTACCGTCTCATCGCGGCCGGGAAAAGTCATGCCCCCCACCAGCATCGGCTGGCCGTATGGCACGCGAACCGTGGTGGCGAATTGCTGGACTGCCACGTTCAGCCGATCGACTTGCACCGCGGGCAAATCGCTTTGATCACCGACACCACCCTCGAGAAACTTTACCGGTTTGCGGGGTTCATCCCCCCGGGCCACGGAGCTGCGTAGGTTGAGCAAGGCGGCTTCGTCTCCTGGCAAACCCGAGGCGGTCACTTGCAGCAGCGCGCCCAGTTGCGGAGTCAGCACCGTGGCTTGATATGCCGGAACGCCACCTCCAACGACCGGGATGCCTCCTTGCAGCACCGTTTCCATCCGTCCAGAGACGACGTAAACCGTTTGACCGTTGAAACAGGTGATTTGTCCCTCATAGCGTATTTTGTTGGCGAGAATCCTTTCCACTTCCTCGCGGCTTGGCGCTCGTCGTTCCGCGGCCGGTTTCTTGGGGTCTTCGGCCTGCTTGAGCGCGGCAAGCAGACTGGCGTCTGAACTCACCCAGCGAGCTTTGATCGTGAGCGCTTGAACCTTGGGTTGCTCGCGACGGAGCTGATCGAGCAGATCCTTCACTTCGGCGTGAATGGCCGCCGTTTGCGAAATCACCAGTGCGCTGCCCATCGCACTAATGGAACCGCTGCCACCGACCTCGTCCCACGTATTAGGGGCGACGTTGTCGGTTATCACTTCGATTAATTGCGGGAGGAGTGAGCGCTGCACGCCTGGGAGCATCCCTCCTTGACCACCACCCTGACCGCCGCCTCCGCGCTGTGCCAAAGTCGCTCCTTCCGCAGGAATCTGAAACATCCCGCCACCCATGCCCCCCATGCCGCCTCCCATTCCGCCCATGCCACCACCCATCATCCCGCCACCCACACCGCCTCCCGTTCCACCCATCATCCCGCCGCCATATGCCGGCTGAGGAGCTTGGCCCGGAAAAGTTCGCAGGTCGCGCATCGCGGGCAAATAGGTGCCATCGTAAGGATAGTCGGGCACGCGCAGAATCAGGTCGGAAACCTGATACACCTTGATGACCTGCGGCTGCGGCCCATCCGCAGCGGCGTCGGGCTTTTCGTCGTTGGCTTCGGCCGCCTCCTGAGCGCACATAGCACTGGCAAAGCCTAGCACGACCACGAACGAAAACACGATCCAACGCAAGGTGCGGATCATTGCAAGTCACCTTTCGGTCAGAGTAAGAGAACGAAGTTGTTGCTGGGCCGCGAAAATCAAGGCCGCCATGCCTACATCTTGCCGCAGCGCATTCAAAAATCGGGCCGACTGTGCCTCGGGACTCAATAGCAGCGCCATGATCGCTTCCTGCCGCCCCACGCCGCGATGCACCGATTCGCCTAGCCGCGACGCGATGTCGGCCTGCGGCAGACTGCCCAGCGCTTCGGCAGCCGCCAGACGCATGCGCTGCTCGGGATGCTGCAAAAACGCAATCAGCACGTCGACGGGGGGATCGGCCATGGCCGAAGCCGTCGTCAGCGCGTCGCCGCGAAATCTCAAACTGCTCACCAGCTCCAAAAACAGGCCGATCGATTCCATCGTCCGTCGTTCGAGCAGCGTCCCGAACAGAAGTTGCCGCAGTTCTTCATCGGATTCGGCGACGACGAGCCGTGCCAGTTCGCTCGAATCGGCCAATCGACACATTCCGGCAATCGCGCACTGGTGCAACGCCGGATCGCCGAGCATGCCCTCTAGAACCGGCAGCGATTGCGCGGTGCCGATGCGCGCGATGACCTGGGCTGCCGCCAGGCGCCGCTGCGGGTTTCCCTCGTCGGCGATTTCCCACAACTTTGGCTCAAAGCGCTCGATGTGGTTTTCGACCGCTGCCCATTGCTCGCCGACGTCAGTCTGCGGATCGGCGACGAGCCCGGTAATCAACTCCTCGAGTGCGCTGGGCCGCTTTTTGGTTTCGACGCCCTTTTTTTCCCACACAGCCGTTTCGACCTGTCTCCGTTGAGCCCGGCGGCGATTTGCCGTGGCAGTGGCCAGCACGATCCGCTCGTAGGCCGTCGGCTCGCGCGGCTCGAACCGTGCGTCGCCTCGCGATCGTGCTTCGGCCGACTCCGACGGTGCCGGCGGATTCGTCGACGCGACGACGTCGGGCGGCTCCGGGCATCCCGACGCCGCCTGAGTTTTGGCCGTCTGCATTTCGGCGATTTGCGAACGAGCGTTTGGCGCTGCCGGACTCGGCTGCTCCAATTCCGCAATGATCCTGCCCGTTCCCTTGCCATGGACCAGTTTGCCAGTTCGATCATCGGATGGCTCCGACTGTCGCAACACCAGGGCCGTAGCCAGCAAAGCCAGGCAGGCAGCCATCGCAGCGACGGAGTATCCGACATTCCGGCGACGACGCCGCGAAATAGTGTGCCACTCCGCGGCCAATCTGGCAATTTGCTCGGCCGACGGCTCCGGCCAGCTCGCTTGTCGCACGAGTCGGTCGAAATCGGGGTCTTCGTAGCGCGATTGGTTCGGAGCCATGCTTATGTCTCTACCGAGCCCAAAAAGGGAGCTAGCCGTGACTTCAGCCGCGCCCGGGCCACGGACAACGTGGAATAGACGTTCGCCTCGCTGATACCCACGATTCGAGCCACTTCGGCCGTTGGCATCCCCTCGAACGTCATCAGCACCAACACCTCCCGCTGCCGGGGCGGCAGCCGCGACACTTCCTGCGCGATGCGTTCGGCCAACTCGGCCGCCATCGCTGCCTCGGCTGGGCCAGTCCCCGGCCGATTAAGCGTCTCCTGTCGGCCATCGTCGAGCGGCACTTCCGCGGGATGCGTCGTCGGCAGACGGTCGCGAAAGACATTAATCACAATCCGAAACAGCCACGTCCGAAACGTCGCCTCCTGGCGAAAGTCGGCAAATCGGCGGACCACGTGCAACAGCGCTTCCTGCACGATCTCCTCGGCCTGCTGCGGATCGCCGCTCAGGCGCGTGGCGAACCGCAGTGCCGCGGGCAAGTGCTCCAGCACCAATCGGTCGAGAGTTGCGCCTTTGCCCAAGTGTCGGCCTCTGCTGCTCGTTCCGCGACCAGGGGCACTCGTCTTGTTAGACGGCCGAGGACAAAAAACCTCAAAGACAAAATGTGAAAAGCGTGGAAGAAAGCGTTGGATGCCCAACGCGGCCCAAGCCGGCCTCGCCCTTCCCCCATCACGCCGCGCCGCCACCTGGCAATCGCGGGATTCGGCGGCGAAGCTCAGCCGTCCAGCGGCGCGCCTTCGTCCTCGAGATGAAAGCGGTGCATGAAGCGATGATAGGCCGGGGCCAGCATGATCGCCATCATCGTCAGAAAAACGATGCCGCTGAACAGACAATAAAATGTGGCAAATAGCTTGCCGGCGTCGGTTTGCATTGGGTTCACCGGCCCCATCCCGGTCAGAATCATGGCGGCGTTGAGCAGGGCATCGACCCAGCCCAACTCACCAAAAATGTGGTAACCCCAGGTTCCAAGACCCAAGGACAGGACGATCACCGCCAGGGTCATCAAAAAACTGTAGAAGATCCGCAGGATGAAGACCGTTCGGGAAGCGAGCGGCTGTCGGTTGTGCTCGAACACGTGGCAACGTTCCCCCAAAGGTCTCTACGGTTCTATTTCGCCGGCTCGTCGCGGTACGGTTTGCCCGCCCGGTAAAGGGCCAAATGGGCCTCGTAGGTCGCCTTCTCGGAATCGGCGGCCAGAATCAGAGCTTTCTCGATCCATTTGACGGCCGCCTGGAAATCGCCGGCCTCGGCGCAAGCGGCCGCCAAGGTATCGAGCTGGGTCGCGTCTTGCCACTGCACCGCTTCGCAAGCCTGAGTGGCGAGTTGCACCGCCCGCTTGCCATCGCGAAACTTCGCGTCGGGACAGGTCGCTTCCAGCCAGGCCAGGTTATTCGCGGCGGTTGCCGACTGGCGATCAACGCGGAGCGCTTGTTCGTAATTGCTGGCGGCCTGTTCGTATTCGCCTTGCGCCGCCCACACGCTCCCCCGCTCGGCCAAAGTCTCGGCGTCACGCGGATCGAGCCGTATGGCCTGATCATAATCCTTGAGCGCGGCAGCGTAATCGCCCAGCAGTTTCCGCGCGCCGCCACGGTTCGCATAGGCCAACGCATCGGTCGAGTCGAGCCCAATCGCCTGGTTCAAATCGTCGACCGCTCGCTGATAATCGCCCTTGGCGGCCCACGCATTGCCGCGGCCGAGCCAAGCGCCAGGATCTTTCGGATCGAGCCGCACGGCCTCGTTCAGGTCGCGAAGGGCATTGTCATAGTCGCCCACTTGTGTCCATGCCGCACCGCGATTCAAGTAAGCCGCCGCGAAGTTTGGATCGAGCCGGATGGCCTCGCTCAAATCGTCGATAGCGCCGTCGCTTTGCCCTTCGTGAGCCAGAGCGCTGCCGCGATTGTTCAAAGCGGCCACCTGTCTTGGGTCGAGCCGAATCGCCTCGCTGAATTCTGCAATCGCGCCGGGGTAGTCCCCCTTGGCCCGCAGGATGGCCCCCCGGCAAGTCCGCCAGACGGCGTTGTTCGGTTCGGCGCGGACGCGTGCGGTAAAGTCGGCCAACGCCTTGTCGGCCGTGGCCACGTCCTGCTTGCGAATCCAGGCCCGGTGCAGCCAAAGCCAATCGCCGTTGACCGCTTCGACCGCGGCTGGAAACGGTAGCGTGTCGACCGGAACGAGGGTCGTCCCGACTTTCGCCGTGGCACCCGGCCGCCAAAAGACCCTCTGGCCGAGCCAGGTCTCTTCGGCACCCACTGGAACCGCGAGAATCACCGTCAGAACTAAGGTCGTGAGCGCCGAACGCATGCGAAGCCCTGCTAGATCGCCGACCGCCAGGGTGGCGGCTCTCCGGGCAATCTAGTCTGCGCGGTCGTAGCGGGCAAGTTGCCGGCCGAGCCACGATGCCTTGAGCGGCGGCTACTGGGCCGCTTTCTTCTTAGGAAGGTTGATTCCGTCGACCACGTAGACCAAAAAGGAAGTGTCCGGCCCGCCCGGGCCCCAGATTTCGGCAGCATCGACGCTCCATTTCTCCCGCATGCGCTGGCTCATTCCCCAATCGGTGTCGCCGGGAACCACTGGACCGAGATTGACGATCTGCTTCTTTTCAGCCCATTTCGTGGCGTCGTCGGGCAGGTACGAACTCCAGCCATCGCTGGTGGTAATCATTTGACCGTTAGAAAGAGCGATCAGGCAACAAAAGCCGGCTCTTCCCGCGTCGTTCGTCGCCTTCACCGCGATGACGTCGCCGCGTGCCAACTTAATGCTCGCCGAGAAGAGTTCGTTTTCTTGTCCTCGCAAAACCGACACGCCATTGACTGCAATGATGAATGCGTCATCCGCACAGGCATAGATCTTTGCGTCCACCTCTTTGCGCTCAGGTTTCTCCGCGGTCTTAGCCAGCTGCTTGGCGCTGGCAGGCGTAGAGTTCGCCACGGTTGTCCGAGTCGGTTCCACCGTCACGGGCAATAGACGGATTTCGGCCCAGCCCGGCTCGCCGTTCTTCGACAGCCAATAGCCAACGTTTTCAGCCTGCGAGTCGGTGATGCCATCGATGAGGGTTTGCGCGTTGCGCGGATCGCCGGCTCGGTGCTCGGTGCCGGCGATGACAACCGCGCCCAGGGCCAGATTCTTGTCGGACTTGTCCAACACTTCCACTTCGGCCAACCCACCGCCATCGCCATGCCAGGCGGTGAATTCCACCCGCACGCTGTCGGCGGCGACCGCCGGCACATCGATTGCCAACTTCGTGGGCTGATCGGCCTCCCAAGGGATTTCCAGGTCTTTCTTTTGCCAGACGGTCTTCCCGCTCCGGGCGAGGGCCACATTGCAGACCTTTGCGCCGTTGTTGTGGTGAATCGAATTGTGCTCGTTCCACAGGACGATTTTGGCGATGCGTTCGAATCGCAACGTCGGTTTTGCCTTGGCAGCCTGAGGGTCTTGGGCGGCCGAGAGGCTCGAGGGGGCATCGCTCGTGGCTGCCGGCTTGGGCAGATCGAAAAACCCGGCCAACCAGGCAGGATCGGGCTCGCCGGTCAGCTCCAGGTGCGTAAAACGGGCTCCCCCCTCGCCGCCGCAGAGCTGCAACTGGCCGAATTTGCGTTGCGACATCTGCTTGCCGACCACTTCGTTTCCCAAGCGAAACAACACGAGTTGCTCGCCGACATCGACTTCCAAAGGCAACACGAGATCCTCATCGGCCGGACCGTGTTCGCTACCGCTGATCGAATCGCTGCCGAAACCGAGCTTGAGCTTCGGTCCATCGCGATGCGCCACGAGGCCGGCCGACCCGCGCACGATCTCGCCCGATTTCGACTGCATGGCTACCGTGCCGGTCAACTTGAAAGTCTTGAATTGAGCGCGGTGCTTAAGAAACTCATTGGCGCCGACCGCGATTTCGCCGTCGGCGATCGTGGACTCTCCTTCGAAATCACCGGCTTGGGCTGGATCTTGAAAGTCGTAACTCAGTGTCAGCCGCTTCATCTCGGCGTCGTAGGCCGCCTTGCCGTGGAATTTACTCTGAAGTAGTCGGGGACTGATCGTATCCCCTGCGGCGCCGGAACCGTGCACGCGCGCCTCAAGTGCGGAGCGGCGTTCGGCTTTTGCCAGGGCGTCACCCGACAGCTCAGGCAGAGCCTCCATGTACCAAAACCTGGCGCGGCCTTTGGCGGCTGAGCGGAGCTGCACCTCCGATTGCTCCTCGCCAAAATCCCACCAGGCGTCAGCCAGCTGCAGTTGCGTCGTGGAGTCGCCGGGCCTGGCCAACTCTTTTTCGGCCAGCCGCCGTAGCGTGTTGTTCTGGCCGCGGCCGAGCAACGGTAAACCTTGCTCCCACTCGAGCCGGACAAAACAAAGGAACTCCCCTAGCGCTTGATTGGCTGCGGCATCGCTCGCGTCGGTTTTGAGCCGCTCAAAAGCTGCCCGAGCGGCAGCCGAGCGCTCGGCCACGTCGTCGAGCCGCTGCCGCTCGGCGGTGATTTGCCCGGAGGCACCCGGCTTACTGGCCAACCAAGCATCGAGCGCCTGGCGGGCGAGGTCGAATCGATCGTGCTCGGCCGCGTCCGCAGCTAGTTGCCGCAACGCTTCGCAACGAGCGTCGGCACGCTTCGTTTTGGCCGATTTTTCCAAGAGCGCCCATTGCTGGCTGGGCACGTCGACCTTGAAACGCTCTCCCAGTTCCTTCCAGCCGTCGAGAGCCAATGCAAAGTCGCCAGCCGAGGCAGCCAACTCGATCGCGGCGATCGACAGCGCATAACCGCCGACGGGCTCTGCGGCCCGTCGCGCCTCGCCGCAGAGCGTTTTGGCCAGCGCCGATTTCTGTTCAGCCGTCTTGGCTTTGGCGAACTCGGACTTATGCTCGGCACGAACGCGTTTCGTCGCCTGCGCAAGGTCTTCATCACCCGGCACGGGATGCTTAGCAGGATCATCCGAACTCACGGGATCCAGTACGGCTTCGATTGCCGACATGTCGGCGGCCGGGGCGTTTCGGGCGGCAATGGAAGTAGCTGGCCCCGCGGAATCGGACGGTCCCGCCCGAGTGTTGGCGCCAACGTCGCTTTCCGACTCGCTCGATGAATCGGCGGGGGGATTCTGGCGCGGGCCGCTCGTCGTGGCCGAAACAGCCGGCTGAGGAACCGATGGACGTGAAGTGAGTTCCGCTCCCGCGTCAGCCCGGAGCGACTCGGCGGCCGGACCCGGCACCGAAACTTTGGCCCCACCGTGCGTTTGAAAATAGTAGACCAGTGCGCCGGCGAGTATCAGGGTCGGAACCGCACCGGCGACGAGTGAACCGACGGCACTCGGTTTCGCCTGACGCCGTTTCTTGCGGAACGTAGGCGCCGATGCGATCTCCGTGACGATCTCCGTCGCGAATTCAGGAGTATCGCCGTTTAAGCTGCGGTCATATTCGGCCCGCGCCACGGGATCGAGCAAAGTGCCCTTCGCCACGGCAACTTCCTCGAGCAGTCGCCGAGCCAGTGTGCCTTGAGCACCAGAAACCCGCTGCCTGAGATGGAACGCCTGGCGGCTGGCGGCATTGGCGATGACGTCGCGATCGGCCTCGAACGGCGCGATACCCAACAGGCGGTAATGAGTCGGCGGCTGCTCCTCGGGCGGGATGCCAAGCCACTTGTGATAAGGGTCGAATCCCCCGGCGGCCATGCACCTCACTCCGACAATCCGGGTCCCTTTGCCGACCGACAGCGCAAGCCGCCGAAATTGAATCCGATCTGGCGAGCCCGCAACTGGACTTCACAAGTTCGAACGGCTTGCGGCCCGACGCCAGATGCTCGGCATACTACCCGGAGGAGGGGAATGCTTCAATCTTGCGGCTTCCCGCAAAATCGCCGCGAATGGATCGACCGAAGCTCGGTCTGGTTTTGAACGGGGGCCGGCCTAAGGGCGCGAGCCGGGATCGCCGACAGACGATTGTCTCTCAATGCTGAACGGGCCGGAGCCGCCCGCGATAATCAGCAGCATGGCACCGGCGATCGAGGCGTTTTTGAGGAAGTTGATCATCTGCATCTGCTGCTCCTGCCCAGCTGGCAGTTTCCAAAAGGCGTGAAAAAAGTAAGTCGCCAAGACCAGAAAGACCAGCAGCATCCCGGCCCCAAATCGGGCTTTGAAGCCGACGATTACCGACAGACTGCCAAGCAATGAAAACGCGATCGCGCCGGCCAGCATGAACCCCGGAGCGGGAATGCCGACCGATTCCATTTGCTTGGTGGTGGCGGTGAAATTCGGAATGTCATTTCCCGCCGCTGCCATCACGAAAATCGTGCACAGCAGCACGCGACCCAACACCGTCAATGCGCCTTGCAATCCCGTGGGCATGATTCTTCTCCTTGCGTCGGAAAGATGGTTCGGAAAGATACGCCGCCTCTTGTGTTCCTTTCGCTTCTCCTCGATCATTTGGCCAATCCCTGCGTCAACCGGCTGTGCACTAGCGCCTGGCGAATGTTGGCTTTGCGCCCTTTCATGCCAGATCGAAGAGCATGATCTCCGCCGGCTGCACGGCGGCCACGGAAAGCCCCGCTTCGTCGCTCACGGCCGATCCGTCTCCTGCTTGGGCCACGTGTTCGCCGACAGCGACTTTACCGCGCAGCACTTGCAACCACAGATGGCGGCCGCTGGCCGGATACTCCACCGCGTCCCCAGGACGCAGCGTCGCCAGGTACACCCGGGCATCTTGATGGA
>DATJTR010000085.1:0-9039 GCA_035503215.1 Pirellulales bacterium | reverse complement strand
TGGCTGCCGATCGATCAGCTTTCGTATCGTCCGAGTGCCGGCTGGTCGACGGTCGATCTGCCGTATTTCACGGCAGTGGCTCCCGGCGATCGTTCCCGCGCTCGCGAAACGGTCTTTCGTTGTTACCAGATCGTCATGCCGGCGCTCATTCCCGGCTATGGCACGGTCACCGCGCTTTCGCAGCTCGTGCCGATCGAAGAAGAGCAGGTCGAGACGGTCAGCGTCGCGAACAGCCAAGTTCTGCAGGTGCTAAACAAGCCGGCCCAAGTTTACGGCAGCTTTTTTCCAGGAAATGACGGCCTGAGCAACAATTGCCTGGCCAATGCAATCGATCCCTCGGCGTTCGAGAACACGCCGCAGGAGTGCAGGCAAGGTTTCTCAATCGATCAGAACCTGGGGATCGTGAAATTCGCGGAATATGTCTTTGCCAACGCGAGCGATTATGGTTTTGGCCAGCCGTACGGCATGACGCCGTCTGGCGCCATGCTCTATCTGCGAGTCGCTTGCTCCGTAACCGATCTGGCGACGCGTGCCCCGGTGCGTTACACCCGTACGCGAAGCTACGGCCAACAGTTCGATACGCCGACGCGTTATCTGCCGCACGAGGAAATCGTCGTCTCGCACGTGCCGAACTATGGACCGAATTACAGCATCGCCGGCATCAACACGAATGCCGCGTTCGTGAATGACCAGTGCGATGACTATCTCGATGCCGCCGAGCAGATCTACCAGACGACGTATCCCGAGACGATTCGCTACGTCGGCCTGCGCGGCGATATCGCGTTGGACGGGGCGATTCAACAAATCGTCTTCGAGATCGGTGCTGGTGGTTGCACGACGACCGCCAGCCGCAACGACGAGCAGGTTCACAAGTATCCCAGCTACAACCAGCGCCGGGCGTTCGACTCGCTACCGACGATTCGCCGCCTGCTGGCCCAAAGCCGGCCGACTGCGCTGCGGCAGTCGATCAAAGCCCTCCAGTTGCGAAAGGGCTAGACCTTGCTGCCGATTTCGTCTCTGGCCGCGATCCGCTGGCTGCCGCTCACCAATCAAAGCGGCACGACGATCCCGCCCTTCGCCTGCTTGCGGATCGTCGGGGCGGCGCTCGACTCCACCGGACAGTTGATCTACTCGGTCGATCAGCCCAATGGCGATGCGTCGGCCAGCTATATGTTCAACGGCTCCATGGCGGTCGCCGCGGGCGCGGCCGGATCCGGCACGCTCGACTTTCCCTGCCAGGCGATTTGGGACGCGGGCACGCCTGCCGTTGCCGATGTGTGGGGACCGCAGGCCGGGCAGTGGACGCTTACCAAAAACGGCTCGCCAGGTTTTCCGGTATTGAGCGTCGTTGACCGCGGCACGAGCCGGATGCTGGTCGGATCGCCGTCGGCGCCCGTCGTTCTGTTCGAGGCGCCAATCTATGGAACGCCGCTCGTTGCTTCGGCCCCTTCGGCCGAAGTGTCTTTTGCCGGGGCGGTGCCGATCTACGGCTCCTTGCCCCCGGAGGCCGCTTTTCCGCTCTCCGTGAGCAACGATTTTTCACGGTCCGGCGCCATCGGCCAATTGGCGCTCGTTGCCGAAGATGCCGCTGGCAATTATCGGTTGCTGGCAGTCGCCGGCGGACCGGGCGGCTGCACGTTCACGCTCCAGGGAGATCTGTCGAGCGGCTCGGCCAGTGCCACGGTCATCGCCTCGTGGGGGGGCGCGCCCGCCGCGGCAGCATCGACCATCACGGTGAACGATCCGCTGGGATTGTTCGCTCGCGCCCTCGGGCCATCGAGCGCCACCTATGCCGCCCAAGGCGAGGCCATTTATGATCCCTTGCAAGGCTATGTCGTCACGGCTTGCGACCAGGAAACGCTCAAATACCGCTGCCTTCTCGACGGCACCATGACCTACGACGGCACGTCGGGCGTCACCGGACTCATGCCCATGAACGCCCGGCCCTTCGGCCAGGCCCGCACCGCCGCGATCGGCCCGGCCAATCCGCTGGCCTACGCCGGCCAGAATAGCTCTGCTGCCACGATCGAATGGAACGCCGGCGCCAATCAGTGGGAATTCACCGGCGTGCAGAACTACAAGCAGACGGAAGTGACGGGCGTTCAGCTCAGCGGGCTCAACCTGCAAACAAGAACGCGAGATGCCGTCGGCATGTTCAACGGCTCCGAGACCGGTTATGCAACCAGCGGCACGGTTCCCTCGACCGGCGTCACCGCGGTGGTGGGGGAGTCGTTCGCCGGCGGCACGCTGTCGTACACGACCCAGTCACTCACCGTGCTCGGCACCGGCACCGCCGCGCCACCCACGACCCTCTTCTCGACCGTCTCGCTGGCGCCGATCACCAGCCTGCAATACTATTCGTCGACCCACAATTTCCAGGATAAGACGACACCGATCACGGCCATCGATCCATCGTTTGCCGCCACGAGCGCGGCCCGTGAAGGAGCCGACTGGAGCAACTGGGCAGCGACCGTGAAGGCCGATCCACTCACGGCCGTGAACTGGAGCGGTTCCAACGTCCTGTCGCAAACGACGACAGACATGTACCTGATGGAGGTTGGCTCGGCGGGCGCGCCGACGAGTGCCGGCAGCCTGGCGACAACGACGGCCACGATCGTTTCGGGCGTGCAATACTCGGGGGGCGCTCTCCAATATCAAACGCAAACGCTCACGGTCTTGGCAACCGCCGCGCCGAGCGGCTGGTCGAGCCTGTTTACCACCGCGAGCGTTACCGCGGTCGTCGGGCTTTCCTATACCGCCGGGGCGTTGCAGTCTCAGACGCAATCGTTCACGGCCATCAATCCGGGCGCGGCAAGCGGCTATTCCAGTTGGGCCACGATGAGCACCGTGAACCTGGTGAGTAACGTCAGCTATGGCAGCCTGACGCTGAGCGAAACGATCCAACCGATTTACGCCTGGACCGCCGGTGGCACGTCGAACACGACCGTGACCTCCGCGACCGCGTGCCCGACGAGTTGACGCCATGACGCTGCTCGACTATTTCGGACAACTCGTCGATCACGGTGGCCAGCTCGTCGACACTGCCAGTCCCTCCACGTGCCTATGTTGCAAGGCCTATTGCATCGCCTGCGGCAATGTGGCTGCTGAAGCGGCCGATTTGTCGCTGGAGGTCGGCAACGTCAACGTCGGCAGCGGCGCGATTCCCTACGGCTGCCCGCAAAGCCTTTGCGACGGCTTCGACGCGACGTACTTGCTCAGCGGCGGCGGTTCCAGCGGCACGTCCGGACACCCGCCGGTCGTGGCCGAGTGCAGTTGGAGCTATAGCACATCGTCGTTCGCGTGCATTCCCCCGGGACATGCGTCGGAAGGTTACTTGAGCCTCTACCTGAACGGCTACGCGCTCTTCAACACGACGGCGTCGGCCTACACGTGGTCTTCCGGAACAGCGGGAGCGGTGTCCGTACCTCCCGGATACTCGCTGGTCGGCGCCATCTTGCAGTTCTACTTGAACACGATGGGGTTTGTCAGCACATGGTATTTCGCGGCGCTCCAAAGGGGGCCGCTACCCTGCGCTTTCGAGCTTGAACTGCCACTCATTGGATACATTGGCACGACCTACGACGGATTCTCCTATCCCGCGAACAATTTTTGCGACGCTTCGGGCGCCACCGTTACGGCGTCGCTCTCCGCATAGTCGAATGGCCGACTGCAATTTCGTTCAAATCGATGGCACGGACCATTGGCGCTGCGAGCGCTGCGGCTACGTGAAAAGTCGTGTGCGCAAGCTGCCGATCCTGCGAACCTGCCGAGAGGCTCCCACCCCTCAGCACCCCGCGCGACCATCGCTATTGGTGGGATACGCCGCCGCCGTTGCCCGGTGGGCCGCCGCTGGATCTCCCGTGAGAAGCGACCAAGAGGTTGCCATGGTGCTGGAAATCTGTCGCGGCTGCCAGCATTTTCTGCCCAGAGAAGGGGGGCACGGGACCTGCGGATTGTGCCGTTGCCGTCTCAATGATTCGACGAATGCTTTGGAAAGCAAACCTCGCATGGCCACCGAGCACTGTCCCGACGACCCGCCCAGATGGTGAGCAAAGCGTGGAAATTGAATTGCGGTAAACCGCAAGTGGCGGATGCGATAGTGACAGGTAGTTGTCACAGGACTAAAAAAAATGTTGTTAGTGAACTTGTATCCGTTCGTAGAGTAAGTTAATTAACGCTGATAGGAACGCGGCCTCTCCGCTTTCCAGGATTAAAGCGACTCGACGATGGATTTCGCGATTGTGGTTCATGGACTGGACCGCTGCCAGCGTCCCTTCTACCGTCAGGCTTCCGCCTGTCCCGAAGCGGCTGTACAGCTCGTCGAAATCGCGCTCCGCCCAGCCGATGAACAACTCGGGCCGGTCGCTGGCGACCGCTTCCACGACCGGATTCGTCTGCCGGTCGAAAGCCCGATGAGCCAACAGCGACGGATCTTGAAACAATTCGTCGGCGGCCACTCCCAAACCGACGGCCAGTCGATTCAGCGTGCGAGCATGCGGCTTATGCGTTCCAGCCAGGATTCCCCGTACCGTCCGCTGGTTCAGTCCCGACTGCTCAACGACCTGCTCGAGCGTCAGTCCGAACCGAGCCATCAAACGGCGAAGGTTGGCGGCGACGTCGTACATTTCCGACCCACTTCGGGGCTGCAATTCGATCAGGGAAACCGGCCACCGTGCCGCTGCCGCGCCGCGATCACCCCGGCGCGACGCTTCGGCGCGCACGGCTCTACTTCGCCGTGCAGGCGAGTCGTCACACCGGGATCTCGCGTCACGTTACGCTTGTCGCGTGACGTAGGCGGTATCTCCGACTGCACGATCAATCGCTCGCCCGTCCGGCGGCGAGCGTGTTTTGGCTCAAAAGAATTGCGATCGCGCCGGCTGGCGCTGCCACGCCCGGCGAGTGATCCAAGTGCCGGCCGAGCGAAATGCGAGCCAGGCAACCGCCGCCGCACGCCCGGCAAGGTTCATTCAGCCGGTCGAAAACAGGATTGACAGATACATGTACAAATGTATAGTAACCGCAGGTCGGCCTGTCAAGCATTGGGCTCGTCGCGCGGCGCCGATCGCACCCGAGTGCCAGACGTGGGACGGCGCGCTCCGCAAGCCGCCGACTATCGAAATCATAGCTTGCAGGATCGGCTGAGGAGTCCGCCATGGAGACCGCCGCAGCAGAATGGCAACGCTACCGGATCTGGATTGCAAGCTATGACGACTGGCATCCCGCCGACTGGCACGATGTTCCGCCGCGGGCCATCGCCTTGGAGCCGGCCGACCTCGTCGCCTTGTCGGCGCATCAAGCGCGCTCGTTTCTCGAAGGGTTCAATCGCGAAATGCTGCAGCGTCAAAGGCGCCGGCAGCAGCAGCGGCTGTGGGCAGTGGCCGTGCCCGTGATCGTCCGCTTCGAGGGAGATCCTCAGCCGGGCGAAGCCGTCTCCGGGCATCGCTTGTGAAGGGCTGCCACGCTCGCCCCCTCCCGGTCCGCTCAGCGCGGTCGTAATCTTCAACCCGCCTCTTCCCACGGGTTCTGCCAGTCGCCCCACCGATTCAGGTATTGGGCAAAGGCCGGCACCGTCGCAGCCCGATCGATCAGCCATTTCTTGGCTCCGGCGATCAACTCCTGCTCGTCGTCGAGCGTGATCTCGCCCAAGAGCACGCGAGTGCGCAGAAACACGAAATAGGTGTCGAGCACGTCGCATCGACAATAGTCGTTGATCTCGGCCAACTTGCCGGCGTCGTACAGGTCTTGCACCATGTGACCTTCGACGTCCATCTTGCCAGGCTTGCCCAACAGATTGGCCGCCAGATTCAATCCGCCCGTGAACCGCGTCGAGCCGAAGTTGGTCAGCAGTTCTTGCAGGTCGAAATGAGCGTCGAGATTGTATCGATTGCGGTGCTGCTCGAACGTTTTGGCCTCCAGGTTGAACCAGTTGGGAATGCTCAGTCCATAGCGAAACGCCGAGAGTTCCAAGAGCGGAATATCGAACGTTCGCCCGTTGAAACTGACCAGCGTGGGCCGGCGGTGCTTTTCCCAGCCGCGCCAGAAATGCTCGACGATCACATGCGGCCGGAATTGGGGCTCGTCCAACAGCACCACGTCAAGCAGCCGAAAGTCGGCGGCAATCTTGCCCACCGCCACCGAGATCGGCACGTGAAACGTGTAGGGAACGAAATCGCTGTCGTGCTTCTCCAGCAACTCTTCGCGATATCGCTGTACGGCCTTGGCCGCGGTCAGCTTTTCGCCTGGATAACGCAGCCGCGCCACCAGCGGGCCATCGGCCACGCTTTCCACGTCGAAGGCCAGGTAGCGCACGGCGGCATCGCTCGAGAGCGCGCTTCTCGTCGTTGGTTTCTCAGGCGACACGTCGGCGTCTCGGCGGCGGTTGGCAGGAGCGAGGACGGATATCGGCGGTCCAGCCTACCAAAACTGTCTCGACCCTGCGAAGATTGTGGGTCGGCCGTCGGCCGAGATGTTTTCACTCCGTCAAACCGAATGTTTTCCCGACATGAATTCCGAGCGTTTACTCGACCGCTTTCTGAGCTACGTCCGCATCGACAGCATGGCTCGCGAAGGGGCCGGCTCTTATCCCAGCTCGCCCGGTCAACTGGAATTGGGGACCAAGCTCGTGGCCGAGTTGCGCGCGATGGGGCTGCCCGATGCCCGGGCTAACCAGTTCGGGATTGTCTTGGCGACGATTCCCGCCACGGTGGCGGGACGGGCGCCCACGATTGCCCTGAATGCCCATCTCGACACCTCGCCCGAAACCACCGCCGCCGGCGTCAACCCGCAGGTAGTCCGGAATTATGCCGGCGGCGACGTCGTGCTGGGGGGCGGGGCGGGGGGCGTGATCCGTGTGGCCGACAATCCCGCGCTCTCGGCGCTGCACGGTCGCACGCTCATCACCACCGATGGCAGCACGTTGCTGGGGGCCGATGACAAAGCGGGCGTGGCGGTCATCATGGAAACCGCCCATTGGCTCGTCGAACATCCCGAGATTCCGCACGGGCCGATCCGCATCTGTTTCACCTGCGACGAAGAAATCGGTCACGGCGTCGACCACATCGATCTCGAAGAGCTGGGCGCGGTGGTTGCTTACACGCTCGACGGGCAAGGCGCCAACGAGATCGACGTCGAAACATTTTCGGCCGACGTCGTCATCGTGCGGGTGCGCGGGGTGAACATCCATCCCTCGATCGCCAAGGGGCGCATGGTCAACGCAGTGCGCGTGGCCGGCGAGTTTCTGGCCAGCTTGCCTCGCGCGCTCTCTCCCGAAGCAACTGCCGACCGCGCTGGATTCTTGCACCCCTACACGCTCGCCGGCGGCGTGGCCGAGGTCACCTTTCGAGTTCTGCTGCGCGATTTCGAAACCACGCGGCTCAATGAGTTGGCCACGCTGCTGCACAAGATCGCCGCCGACTGCGAGCGCGAGCATCCCGGCGCGCGGATCGAACTGGAACGGGTCACGCAGTACCGGAACATGCGGGAAGGCTTGCTCGCCGAACCGCGCGCCGTCGCCTTCGCGGAACAGGCGCTGCGGCGTCTCGGTCGCACGCCGATCCGCACGATCGTGCGCGGCGGGACCGACGGTTCGCGGCTCACCGAGATCGGGCTGCCGACGCCGAATCTCTCGGTCGGCCAGCACAATCCTCATTCGCCGCTGGAATGGGCCTGCCTCGAGGAGATGGTCGCGGCGGGCGAAATGCTGGTCGAACTGGCTCAGGTGTGGGCGAGGTGAGAGCGAAATGACACGGCTCGTCGGCAGCCGAGTCGCTGCTAGCAAATGCTAGCAGCCGCGGGCAGCGAACTGGCGTGTCATGCGTCGAATACGCATTTCAGCCGAATTGGCCAGTTGTAGTAAACCCGCCGAGCGATTCCGGTCGAAACTAACCGACGAGCACGGCGAGATTGTGATGGGTGCGACCCTTTTCGCCCCCTCGATCTACCGCCGCTCGAAGCCTGACGATCATCGCCAGCCGCGCACCGCTTCCCACCCGGCGACTTTCCAAGAGTCCGCCTGCCGGCTGCGAATCACTCTGGAGAGGTTGCCGTGCCGCGGCTTGCCATCGTCATTCCTGCCGTCGGCACCGCCGAGTCGCTGGAGGCGACGCTGCTGGCGGTGCTCGAAAATCGCCCTCACGATTGCGAAATCATCGCTGCGGCGAATTTCGACTATGCCGATCCCTACGAACTGGCGGACGAAATCCGTTTCGTCAGCGTACCGAGTGGCGTCGATTTGGTCGCCTGCGCCTCGGCCGCGATCGCCGTGGCGCGCTCGGCCGTCGTGCACATCCTGGCCGCCGGTTGCACGGTGAGCGAACGTTGGGCCGACCGGGCACTCGAGCACTTTGCCGACCTGAGTGTCGGCGCCGTCGCCCCACTGATCGTCCACCGAGATGAGCACGAGCGGGTCTTGGCCGCCGGCGTCGATTATCGTGCCGGAGGCGGCCGCCGCGTCCGCACCAAAAAACTCGCCAAGCTCACGGCCGCCGGACCGACCGCGGTCTTCGGCGTTTGCGCTCCGGCCGCTTTCCTGCGCCGTTCAGCCCTGGAAGCCGTGGGTGGTTTCTCGGGCGACGTCGGACCGCAACTGGCCGACGTGGAACTGGCCTGGGCCATGCGCCGCGCCGGTTACCGCACGCTGCTCGAGCCGCACGCGATCGTCCAGGCCCAAGCCTTGCCGACCGCCGCCATCAGCCGCTTCCGCCAAGGCCTCTATGCCGAGCGGCTGTTCTGGCGTCACGCCGCCGAAATCGGTTGGTTCCAGGCGCTCGCCGCACATGCAGGCCTGGTGGCTTGGGACATGGCCGCGCATTTTTGGCAGCCCAGCGCGTGCGCGCGGTTGGCTGGACGGTTCTCGGCCATCGCCGATTTGCGGCACCACCTCGTTCGCCGCCCCGCGGTGCCCAGCGATGCGGAAGCCGAACCGATGCCGTCCCGGCACTTGCGCATCGACGGCGACCACGCCCCGCGGCCAGGCACCCGCGACAAGCAATCGTCCCGGCGGATGCGCAGCGCCTAGCGTAGCGGCACCAACGCAAAACG
>DATJTR010000084.1:0-2377 GCA_035503215.1 Pirellulales bacterium | reverse complement strand
GATTCTCCCATGCTCAAACCGTTCCCCACGATCTGCCTCACTGCCGCGACCATTCCCGTGGTCGGGGCCCTGCTCTGGGCGCAAAGCGACAAACCGCCGCGCGAGGTCCGTTCCGCTCCCGTCGTTGTGGCAATGCAAGAGTCTCGCCCGGCCGCTCCCGAAGGCGCACGGGCGAAGGCGAACGATGCCGGCTGGGTGGGCGTCATGATTGAGGACAACAAGGGGCACGGCGTCCGCGTGGAATCGGTCTTTCCCGGGGGACCAGCGGCCTTTGCTGGCATCCGTCGCGGCGACGTCGTGCTTCGCGCCGGCGGCACCGAGATCAATTCGACGCAGGACGCCGAGACCGCCATCGAACACATGGCCCCGCAGCATGAAACCGCGGTGACCATCGAGCGCAACCACAAGGCGCTCGAGCTGAAAGTCATTCCGGGCAGCCTCAACGAGTTCCGGCACGAGTACACGGCCGAGATGCTCCGCCGCGACCCGCGCGATCCGAAGTTTGGCGCCCACCACGGCGTCAGCCCCGCAGACATGCAAGCCGAGCTGGTGCGCCGGCTCTTCGAGCAAAACGAGCGTTTGGACCGATCGCTGAACGAACTGACGAAAGAAGTGCACGCCCTGCGCAAGCAGGTGGCCGCGCTGCAGAAGTAGTCGTCGCCAGTCCGCGTCGCCCGCTCGGGCGATTCGCGTCGCTTGTCCTTCGCTCACAGGAATTCATTCACACGCAGAAAGCCGTTGAAATGACTCGCTCGAAAATCTTCGTCGTGGCCTTGATCGCCGTCGCCGCCCTCTGGATGTCGCCCGGCGCGGCCCAGCAAGATTCCGTCGGCGACACGGGACTCACCGTGCGCCAGGACGATCTCGACTCGTTCTGGCTCGATACGCACAACTGGTACTGGTACGGCTATCGCCCCTACACGAAGGCGCATGTCAGCCGGTTCGACTCCAGCCTCCCCTCGTGGTCGTCCGCGGCGGCCTCCGCGACCGGCGGTTACTCGTTCGGCATCAACGAGCCGCCCGGCAACGCTTCGTGGGAAGGCGGCCCGTCGAAGAAGTTCCAGTTGCAGAAGAACGGCACCTGGCATTAAGCCGACAGCAGAGCGGCCGACCGCTCAGCACCAGCGGACGAACCGCGGCGCCGTCCGTGTTTCGGAAAGCAGGATCACTGCGCGCCGGCCGTCCGTGAAATACGGGTCGCCGGTGAGATTGCGGCGGGGAGCCGTGCGTTCGCACTCGCCCACGCCGTCGACGTAACCCACCGCGTCGATCCGCTCGGCTTCCATCAGGTCCTCGACGACGTAATCTCGCGATTCGTCGACGTCGGGATCGATGCGGTGCGTCGTCAGGTTCCAGGTTTTGTACGTGAACCGCACGCCGATGTCGCGGCTGATCTGGCCGATCCAGACCGGCTTGCCACCAAAGTGCAGGGTCGTCAGCCAGAGCCGCAGGTGCAGGCGCTCGTTGATCGAGCGGCGGCTCCGCTGCAGAGCGACGTCCTGCGTGCGGCCGAGCAAATGCAGCGGGCTGACCGGCGAATAGCGATATTGCGAACCCAGCAGGAAGGACCGCGCCGTCTTCCAACAGGTCGCGAAGGTGATTGTTTCGCACTCGTCCCAGCGGGCGCCGAACGCACTCAAGATCGTGGCAAACTCGCCGATCACTACGAGGTTCACCGGATCGCCGTGCCGCTGGGCCGTTTTGTTGGTCGTCGCCGGAGGCATGGCCCCCAGCCGTTGAACGAGCAAGGCCAGGTCGCACTCGACCCGATCCTGGCTCGGATAAATCGTGTCAAAGTTCCGCCGCAAGTAGTCGGCCCGAATGCCGGGCACAGTGATCGTAAAGGTGAGGTCGACAACCGGTTGTCCGGCGGCCGCGCCCGGCGGCGCGACGTACGTCTGCGGATTGGCGACGGCGGCGGGCAGTGTCGCCAGGTCGAACGGACTGCCGGCCGCATGGAAGCAGGCTCGCACGACCTTCGTGCCGAAGTCGAGGTGCGTGAACACAAAGCCCTCGGCCTCCTCGCCGCCGGGGAGCGGACGCAGGCGAAAGGCGTGCTCCTGAAAGTGGGTGTCCATCCGATGATTGGCCCGATACGCCGAGATGAGCTTAAAAGGAAGCAGCGCTAAGAGCGGGAGTAGCGGTAAGAACAGCCAACTGATCGCGCCGAATGCCGACAGCCGCTTGAGGATCGAATAGTGGTTGACGCCGGCCGCTTCGAGCGGCGTGTAATAATTGCGGTCGATCGTGACCACATGCAGCCGCAGGTGCGTTTGCGAACGGTTCGTGACCCGAATGAACACCGGCTGGATGCCCCGCCGCGCGAGCGGCACGCCGAACACCCGGTCGGATTCGGCCGCGTCGAGCACGGCCACGG
>DATJTR010000083.1:0-8517 GCA_035503215.1 Pirellulales bacterium | reverse complement strand
AAGCTCGACGACCGTGAAACCGGCTGTCCGAGTCCGGATCATGTCGTCACCGTCCGGCGGCGAAGTGCCTTCCAGCCGACGAGCGAACCGAGCGCGATGGCGGCCAGAATCAGCGTCGATGGCTCGGGAGTGGCCACGATGTCGGTCGGATTCATCACCCATACTTCGTAGCCGCCAGTTTCGGGTCCCATGCCCGATTCCTGATCGAAAATCCCCGTGGCGTTGAAATAACCGGTCGGGGCGCTGCCGAAATTTGCCGTGCCCAACTGCACCGAGAATTCGTTACCGGCGGCATTCTCGACCGTGACGACGCCGTTCGACACCCAATTTGGATCATTGGGCGTGACGAGCTTGACCGCGTCCAGCGTCACCCAATCGCCCTGATAATGTTCGGCCCCCGTTGCGCGCGTCGCGTCGAACAAAACCGAGTCGGTCGACGCGTCCCAAAGTCCTGTCGGGTTCGTGGTGCCGTTGTAGTCGTTGAGATTCAAGGCGATCGGCGTCGGCATTCCGTGCGACGCAACATAGAAAATGTCAAAGGAGTACTGCGGATCGCTTGCGTAATCGGTCGTCGCAGTGTGTTCTTCGTTGATGTTGTACTTGCCCCCAAAGTCCAATCCGCCGCGAGCGAAGATGATGACTTCGTCGCCGGCTTGAATCTGCTGGCCGGCGCTCAACGTAGCTCCGCCGACAGTGTTTTGATCGTTGTTGTAGTAGTCCAGACGTTGAACCTGTGCGTTCCATGCGGCGTCGGAGTAATCGGACGTCGGATCGGGGACAAAGCTGCCGCCGACGAAGCCTGCGCTGCCGACTCCAGGAATGTTGCCATAGTTCTGCGCCATGTAGATCGCCACGCCACCGAAATCGTTCGGCTGGGTCGATTGCACGAAAATCTGCCAATAGGGATTCGCATTCCCGATATCGCTGCCGTTGGCCCCTCCCTCGTTTTCATCGTTGAAGTCGGCTGCCTGGCTCGACATTTGTGCGGGCGTGTTGAGCACCACGCCTTCGTATACGAAATCTGCGGGGGCATTGGCGGCGAATGTCGACGCCCCGCTCGAATCGACCGTTTCCAAGGCCTTGGCCGTTTCCAGCGCGGCGCCGGTCAGCTCGGCAGATTGGTCTTGGGCCCAGGCGCTGCGTCCGACAAACGCGGCCGCGAAAACGATGGCGGCGCTCAGCAAGCTACACCGGGCGACGCAAGGGCGCATCCGCCGCGCGAAAGCGAAATGTGAAAACATCAGTAGGTTTCCTTTGGGTTGGGGTCGTGTTTGAGCGTCCCGGGCTCTGGGCGAGCGAGACGCGAAACGAGTGACGTGAGTGCGGGAGCGTAAGCCGCGGTTTACGTCACTAGCCCTCCCCAAAGGAAATGTTTTCATTTACGCAGACGATCGCCGGCCGCCACGCACGTTTCATGTCATCGCAAGGCGGCATTCAGTTCGCATCGTCGTCGCGATTTGTGGTTTCGCTCTTTTAAGCAATCGCGATGCCAGGCGGCTCGAATGCGTTGCTCCGCGTTTTCCCGGGGACAAACCGTGGCGGGGCGAGGATTGCGGGCCACGAAGAATCGCGATATAACGCCAACACGTGATTTGCCACGAAATATCGTGGTGCAAGAGCACCTCATCGTGTCGATGGATCGCCGCCATGAACGCCGCATCCCTGCAGGCAATCGCGACGTCAGTCGCTCGCGAACGAGCGCTGCATATCGTGCTGCATCGAGTCGTCGCAGAGCTTGCGGACCAGGAAGGCGTGGCGCTCGCCCGCATCTGGCTGGTCGACGCCGGGGACCGTTGTCCGACATGCGTCGCGCGGAAGGTCTGCCCGACGCAAACCCGCTGCTTGCACTTGGCGGCCAGCGCCGGTGCTTCGCTCGACGGTGAATGCGATTGGTCCGGGTTGGAAGGCGCGTTTCAGCGCGTGCCGCTGGGCGTCGGCAAGGTCGGTCGGATCGGGGCCAGCGGCGAATCGGTGCTGCTGGAGGACACGGCCGCCGATCGGCAATGGATTCTCGACAAGCAGTGGATTCAAGACGAGGCCATCGTCAGTTTCGCGGGGCATCCACTCGAATTCCGTGGAGAGATCGTCGGTGCGCTCGCGCTGTTCAGCCGTGAGCGGCTGACGAGATCCGACTTCGACCTCTTACGCGCGTTCGCCGATCAGGCAGCGGTGGCCATTGCAAACGCCAGGGCCTTTGAGGAAATCGAACTGCTGCGGAGCAGACTGGAGTCGGAAAACCGCTACTTGCGCGAGGAGGTGAACGAAGCGCAAGCGTTCGGTGAAATCATCGGGCAAAGTCCCGCTCTCGGCAAGTTGCTCGAACAGATCGAATTGGTTGCCCCGACCGCGGCCAGCGTCTTGGTGCTGGGCGAGTCCGGGACCGGCAAGGAATTGGTCGCGCGGGAGATTCACCGCCGCAGCACCCGGGCGGACCATTCCTTGATCAGAGTGAACTGTGCCGCCATTCCCCGCGAGCTCTTCGAAAGCGAGTTCTTTGGCCATGTGAAAGGATCGTTCACCGGCGCGGTGAAGGATCGCATCGGCCGGTTCCAATTGGCCGATGGCGGTACGTTGTTTCTGGACGAAGTCGGCGAAATCCCGCTCGACCTCCAGGGAAAACTCTTACGCGTGCTGCAGGAAGGGCAGATCGAACGTGTCGGCGACGACGAAACCCGCAAAGTCGACGTGCGCGTGATTGCCGCGACGAATCGTGATCTGGAGGTGGACGTCGCGGGTGGACGGTTTCGCCAGGATCTCTACTTCCGATTGAGCGTGTTTCCGATCGAAGTTTTGCCGCTGCGCGACCGGCCGGAAGACATTCCCTTGCTGGCGCAGCATTTTTTCGAGCGACTTTGCCTGCAAATGAATCGGCCGGTGACACGTCTGACCACGCGGAGCCTCGGGCAGCTTGGACGCTACGCCTGGCCGGGCAACGTGCGCGAACTGCAGAATGTCATCGAACGAGCGGTGATTAGCTCTCGGGGAGGCGAACCACGCTTCGACAATCTGTTGGCTCCTGCGGGCCGGAAGGGGGGCCAGCCCGTCGCGCTCGAACGCCACCACCGGCCCGCGGGCGCGGTGGGCGTCCTCACCGGCGTCGAGTTCCGCAGGCTGGAAGCCGAGAATCTCATGGCGGCGCTCGAAGAGGCGAATTGGAAGATTTACGGTCCGCGCGGGGCTGCCGAACGACTTGGCATGCGGCCGACGACATTAGCCTCCCGGCTGAAGAAACTGGGGATCAAGAAGCCTCGATAGCTTCCGGCAGGACGCCGCGCCGCGAGCCGCACGGCGAGAGCGCCGGTTGACAGTGCCCGTGCCAGGCAGATACGATCAGGGCCAGATGAGAAACGAGCCGTCGGTTCGCCCGAAACCCAGGCCGATGTGCTTCACGCTGCGATATCTCGCCTTCCGAAGCTTGCGATCCCTTTGTCGCGCGGATGTTCTTGCGCGCCGCTGCCTAGCGTTCCTGGTGGCGATCGCTTATCTGACCGCGCTCGTCGGTGTGCCGTGGCCGCCGGTCGGTGACTCGCGCGATGCTTCTCCCTATCCCTGCCAAGGACATCGCTGCGGCTGTACGTCGGCCCAGCAGTGCTGGGAGCATTGCTGCTGCTTCACTCCCGCACAACGCCTGGCTTGGGCCGCGGATCACGGCGTCGAGGCTCCGGCCGCATTGATCGCTGCCGCCAATGTCGAGCAGGATCACGAACATGCGGACGGCGTCGCACACGCTTCGTCGGGCCAGCACGGCGCGCGTTCCTGCTGCCATAAATGTGCGGCACCTGCACATACAGCCTCGGCCCGGACAGTTACGGCCGGGGCGAAGCCGGGGAAGAAACCGCCGGGCTATGGTTTTCAAGCCTTCAAATGCCACGGCATATCCACGCTGTGGGTTACCAGCGGCGCGGTGGCACCCGTCGTCATTCCGCCGGCGTGGACCTTCGACTGGCGCGTCGTCGGACTCGTGCCTGCACTCTGTCCGGGGACTTCCACCGTCCCCTTCTTGCCGGCGGTTCCGCCGCCACGGTCGGTGGCCATCGCCGCAGCGGCAGTCGTCTGACCGGCCGGCCCTTGGCTAGTTTGCGCAGCTCGTCGATTCAGCGTGGGCGAAATGCCCGCGAGCGATCGTTGTCCTTTGCGCAATCGCCTTGGTGAGCCGCGAGCCTGCCATTCCGGCTGTGTTGCGGCAAGCATTGCCCCGACGCGCCATGAGCCGCCACTTTGTCGGCTGCCGGCAAGTCGTGATGTTTTGCACCATCCAAGCTCTGCGCGCCTGCGCCCGCTTCTGACAGCTCGTTTCTCATCAACGGTTTGTTGGGAGAGGCGCGGGCGCGCTTCATCGATCATCATCCGCAATCTGACGATCACGCCACACCTTGGAGGGGCGTTGGTCATGGGAGAATCAATCATGTTCAAGCGAACTCGATCGCGCCGTCGACCGGCACGCCGCGGTTTCACGCTGGTAGAGTTATTGGTGGTCATCGCGATCATCGGCCTGCTCATCGCGCTTTTGCTGCCGGCCATTCAGCAGGCCCGCGAAGCGGCCAGAAACAGCCAGTGCAAGAACAATCTCAAGCAGCTCGGATTGGCACTTTCCGACTACGAATCGGCCCGCAAGTCTTTGCCGCCGGTCGACCCACAAATCTCTCCCCCCACGGGCCAAACGGGTAACACGACCCTCGGCTTTTCGCCACAAGCGCGACTGTTGCCCTATATGGACGAGACCAATCTGCAGAACATCCTTGAGATCCCCGGGCAGATTCTCTTTTCGCAACCGGCGTTTAGTGGGGCAACGTATGCGAACTTGTACCCCAATCCGAGTTATCCTCAGTTTCTCACCGCTTTTGCGACGCAGGTGCCGATCTTTATCTGCCCCAGCGATCCCGCGCCGGTGTTGAACATCGAAGCGACCACCACCGATACCTATGCCGGCATCAACTACATGGTCAGCATGGGGAGCGGCCAAGGCATCATGAACGACATCCGTTTCCCGACCGACGGCATTTGCTACTACAACTCGGCAGTCAGCCTCCGCAAGATCACCGATGGCGTCTCGAACACGGTCTTCATGAGCGAAACGATTCGCAGCGTGGGGTCCGATCCGCCCACGGGCTCGCCGACTCCCTCCTTTCCTTATCAATACACGTGCAACGGCTCGACGGGACTCACGCCGGGGAACGGGCCCGGCATCGGCTACACCGGCTCCCCTTACACCGGCCCGGTCGTCAACGGGATGATCTCCAGTCCGAATCTGGGGCCCATCTGGCAGCAATTCACCGGCTGGCGTGGCGCCTCGGACCAGGCCTTGCGCGGGCGGGGCACGATCTGGGCCGCGGCCGGAGCTGTGGCCTGCCTGACCAATGGCTACACCACACCCAACAATGCCATTCCCGACGTGGTGACCCATTTCACGGGTTATTTCGGACCCCGGAGCTGGCATGGCGGCGGAGCCAACGTGCTGATGGGAGACGGCACGGTGCAATTCTTTACCGACGAGATCGATCAGACCTTGCAGCGAAATCTGCACACGATCGCCGGCGGAGAAATCGTCAGCGATTACACCGGTCAATTGTAAATGCGAGCTGGACAATGAGTGAAGGCATCGAGCAACGATCGGCGAGCTCCTGGCCCGATTACCGCGCCGTCTGGCGCTGGCACTTTTATGCCGGTCTGTTTTCGGTTCCGTTTGTCGTCGTACTGGCGATTAGCGGCTCGATCTATCTTTTCAAGCCGCAGATCGAAGCCTGGCACGACCGGCCCTACGACCAACTCGCGATCCAAGGCACGCCCACCAGCGCCGCCGAGCAAATCCGGGCCGCGCTGGCCGCGCTGCCGGGCGCCACGTTCAGCGCGTACGAACTGCCTCAGGCCGCCAACTCGGCGGCCCGGGTGATTGTCCGCGAGGGTGGCAAGGCAATTCGCGTTTATGTCCACCCGGAATCGCTGCAAGTCCTGGCGACCGTGCCAGAGGACGAGCGTTTTACCCGGCTGCTGTTCCGGCTGCATGGCGAATTGTTGATGGGGGACACCGGCTCGATGATCGTCGAGTTGGCCGCCTCATGGACGATCGTCATGATTCTCACCGGCCTGTTTCTCTGGTGGCCACGGCAATCCAAAGGGCTGGCAGGCGTGGCTTATCCACGGCTCCGTGCTGGCTCCCGCATCTTTTGGCGCGACGTACACAGCGTCACCGCGGTCTGGATCTCCGCCATGACGCTGATCCTCCTGCTCAGCGGACTGCCTTGGGCCAAGTCGTGGGGGAATTACCTCAAGGCGGTCCGCCGGCTCACCGGCACGGCCGTCGCTCAGCAAGATTGGACCACGGGCAGCAGCCGCGCGGCGGCGCCGACGGGCGAAGGGGATTCCGGCGAGCATGGCGGTCACCGCGGACATTCCGGCGGCCGCCGCGGTGAAGGGGACGGGCCCACGCCCAAAGACCTTACGGCTGTCGACCGCATTGCCGCCACGGTGGGACCGCTGGGACTTGCCTCGCCAGTTCTCATCGCTCCGCCCCGCCGGGGATCGACGAATTGGACCGCCAAGTCGATGACCGCGAATCGGCCGCAGCGCGTGAATCTGGTCGTCGATGGGGCGAGCGGAGTGATCACAAGCCGTGAAAACTTTTCCGATCGCCACCTCATCGACCGCATCATTGGCACCGGGATCGCCTTGCACGAAGGCCAACTCTTCGGGTGGCCGAATCAACTCCTCGGGTTGGTGACCGCCAGCGGTTTGATCCTGGTTTCGGTTAGCGGAGTCGTAATGTGGTGGCGGCGACGCGAGCAGGGTGTGCTTGGGGCGCCGAAGTCACTTGGCCGTCCGCAAGCGTCGTTTGGCCTCGTGCTGTTCATCGTTATCCTGGGCGTCTATCTGCCGATGTTTGGGACTTCGCTGCTGCTCGTGCTGCTGGCTGAAAAACTGCTCCTGCGCCAAATCGTTCCCATCCGCGATTGGCTCGGCCTCGGCTCCCCCGCGGCCCGAGTGGTTGTTTGAGTCGCTCGTCGTGATTCGAGACGCGCCGACGGCGATTCCCTGCGAGAAACCTGTCATACTAATTCCGCCGGCCTTCGGTCGATCGCGGCTCCCACGTAACACGCGGTCCAGATTCATTGAGAGGATGCGACATGTCGAGGGCGTTTTGGGGATTGCTGGCGGCATTGTCTGTCACGGGCGCGGCACAGGCCCACGACACCTGGGTCGAAACCAACACCAACATCGTGCGAGTCGGCGATGCCGTCTTTATCGACCTGCTGCTGGGCAACCACGGCAACGACCATCGCGATTTCCGCCTGGCCGGCAAGCCCGACTTGGAGACGAGCACGCTCGACGTCGTTCTGCCCGATGGCCGCCGGCTCGACATTAAGCCGACGCTCTCCGACCGCGGCTATGCCCCCAGCGAAGGTTTTTGGTCGACCCGCTTCGTGCCGGCCGAGCCAGGGCTGTACACAGTGAGCCAGACCAGCGACAAGGTCGTCTCCTACGCCCCGACCCGCTCGATCAAAAGTGCCAAAACGTTCTTCGTGGCCAACGGTTCGCTCGATAACGTGCCGCGTGATTTCGGCGGTTTCGACCGCCCGCTGGGCCACGCGCTGGAGCTCGTGCCGATCGCCCACCCGGTGACGCCGATGGGGCCGGGCGTGCCGTTCGCCGTGCGCCTGCTCTATCGCGACAAGCCGCTTCCCGAAACCAAAGTGTCCTTCATTCCCCGCGGCACGACTTTGGCCGAAGGTTTCGATTCCAAATATGAGCGGACGACCGACGAGCACGGAGAAGCCCGCTTCACGCCTCCCGATGGCAATTTCTATCTGATCGTCGCCCATCACGACGAACCGAACGAAGCCGGGCCGAATTACCAGCGGACCAAATACAGCGCCACGCTGGTCCTCTTCGTTCCGCAGCATTGTTCTTGCTGCGAGTAGCCGCGCTCCGGTCAAACTTTTTTTCACCTTCGCGCTTGACGGACCGCATGCAAACGGATACTGTACTAGCATACTGGTACAGTAGAACACGGCCCAAACACTTCCCGGCCAACGATGTTCTTCGCCATCTCCGCCCACAACGGCGTGCCGATCTACGAACAGATCATGCGCCAGGTGAAATTCGCCGTCGCCAGCGGCCTCTTGGCTCCCGGCGAGCGCGTCCCCTCGGTCCGCGAATTGGCCCGCGAGCTGACGATCAATCCCAACACGGTCGCCCGGGCATATCGCGAGCTGCAAGCCGAGGGCATTCTGGAAACGGTCCGCGGCACCGGGCTGGAGGTCGCCGTCGGCGCGGCCCGGCTGTGCGCCGACGAGCGGCTGAAGCTCGTGCGGGCCCGGCTGAAACAAGTCTTCGCCGAAGCCCGCCAAAGCCGGCTCGACGTCAAGCAGTTGCGCTCCCTGGTCGAACGGGAGCTTTCGGCACTCGAACGCGAAGGAAACGAAACATGAGCGAGGCGGTGGTTCGATTCGAGCACGTCACCAAGCGGTTCGGCCAGTTGGCCGCGCTTGAAGACGTGTCGTGGCAGATTCCTGCGGGCAC
>DATJTR010000082.1:0-14304 GCA_035503215.1 Pirellulales bacterium | reverse complement strand
CCGTGCCGGCGGATCAGGTCGAGAATCGCCAGGTTCGAGCAGGCCTTCTGGGCGTAGCGAATACCGTCGAACGCCCGCAGATCGTCGATGCGCTCGATGATCTGTGCCGCGTCGTAAACGTAGAGGGGGGTGCCGAACTTTTGAGCCAGCGAGCGGACGGGAACCGAGGCGATGTGGCTGCGGTGCGTATCGAACGGCGGGGCCTTGGGCATGCGGTGGTTTGCTTCTGGAAAAAAGGGGTGGGATGCGTCGAGCGGTAGCCGCGGCGCCGTGGAACGGTCCCCCCGGTGCGCGGCGCGGGCCGCTGGGAGCCCCCCTCGTGCCGAGGTGTGCGAAAAGCGTTTTTCAAACTAGCGAATCGAGCGCGGGAAGAGAAGTGGCACCCCCGGCGAACGGCGTTGTCTGTCGAGCGGGTTTGACTTAGCATGGGGGCGTATTTGCCCGGCGGTACGGAGTTTTCGCCGTGCCGCGGCGGACGGCGGCGGGCAGCCGTAAGCGACAGTTCAGCGGGAGAACGATGGGAAAGAAAATTGGCTTCGTCGGGGCGGGGCAGATGGCTCGGGCGTTGGCTGGCGGTTTCGTCAGCGCCGGTCTCGTCGCGCCACAGGATATCTTGGCCGCCGATCCGGACCCGGCGGCACTGGACGGGTTTGGCCAAACGGTGGCCGGCTTCGCGCGGTGTGGATCGAATGCCGAAGTAGCCAAAGGGGCCGACCTGCTGGTCCTGGCGGTCAAGCCGCAGCAGGTGGGGGTTGCGCTGGCGGAAGTCGCGTCGGCCGTCAACGGACGGCACCTGGTGGTGTCGATCGCGGCGGGAATCCGCCTGGCGACGCTGGCCGCCGGTTTGCCGGCTGGAGTGCGTTTGGTGCGGGTGATGCCCAACACGCCGGCCCTCGTTGGCGAAAGCGCCAGCGGCTACGCACTGGGCACGGCCGCCACGCCGGCCGACGCACAAGAGGTGCAGCGGCTGCTGGAATCGGTGGGACAGGCATTTCGGGTGGAAGAAAAACTGCTCGACGCCGTGACCGGGCTGGCCGGCTCGGGGCCCGCCTTCGTGTATGTGATGATCGAAGCGCTCAGCGATGGTGGGGTGCGGATGGGGCTGCAGCGGGAAGTGGCCTTGGCCCTGGCGGCCCAAACCGTCAAGGGAGCCGCCGAGATGGTGCTCATCTCGGGAGAACACCCGGCCGTGCTCAAGGACAAGGTGACCAGTCCGGGGGGAACGACGATCGCCGGCCTGGCGGCCCTGGAGCAAGGGGGGCTGCGGAGCAGTCTAATTGCGGCGGTCGAGGCGGCGTCGCGAAGATCGATCGAACTGGGCAACGTATAATAGGTTGGGTTCGCCGGCTGCCGGGCCGCGGCCGAGGAAAACGCGGCTGGGTGGCGGAGGCCGGCAGAAGTTTTTTGCGGTCAGGATTGGAGGGTCGAAACGTATGTCTATTTTCTGCGTCGTCGACGACAAGCATATTCCGCTGTATCGCGTGATGTGGGTTTCGGCCACGCCGCATTTTTGCGGATCGGAAGATTGCGAACGGGAAGGGCAATACGAAGTGCGGCTGGAGCAAGGAGAAGCGGTGTGGGCCAACACGCAGCAGCGCGACGCGATGCTCGAAGCGCTCGAAAGTTGGCAAGGAGGTTTGGGACCCCCGGAGGAAGATTGGGAATAACGCCATGTCTACGTTCGAACGCGACAATTTTCAGTGGCGCGAGACGTATTTCGTGTTGTTCGACACCGTCAAGCGCCCCAGCCTGTCCCGCGTGGAAAAGGCGCTCAAAGGTCTCAACAGCCGGTTTCGGCTCACGGCCGGGGTGGCCGACGACGATGGGCATTTCGAGTCGCTCACCCTGCTTTCTCCCGACGACTACGCGGCGCTCGACATCAGCTATGTGTCGGGGGACGAGGTTCGCGAGCAGGGGGAATCGCTCTACCAGGAATTGAAATCGTCGGTCGCCGACGAACACGAGCGGGCGCAGCTGGCCCGGCTACCCAAGTGCGATGCCCGCTTCGACCTGTTTCATTTCGAGGAGCTGACTGCCGGAACCGGGGGAGACGACCCGGACGAAATGCTCGACCCCAGCGCCCTGTTGGTGGTGCTCGAGGCGCTGGCCAGGTTGACCAAGGGAGTCGGCGTTGACCCGCAGTCCGGCACCCTGCTTTGACCCGGTTTGGCCGATCCCCTGCGCTAATTTTGCCGACCGTGCACCGGCCCAGGCCGGCTCGAGTGTCTAATTAATTTCTATCGGCGCGCTGGTGGGCTGTAGGCAGAAGGGCTAAAATCCCGATAAGAAAAGCTGGAAAAACCCCGGCGGAGGGGGTGTGTGGGATCCCCCTTTTGTGTGATAATTCCCCTGCCAGCGGGAATCGGATCTTCCCGGGAGAGCCCCTTCTCGCCCTGGCGGCATTTCCTGCGGCGTTCGCCTGCATTTCAATCAATTTCAATCCTTTTCATCATTTTACGCTAACGCGGATTGGCTACGCTTAGGGCCGGTCGCAGACCACCGGACCACGACGATCGTACGATGCCTCAATACGCTCGATCGGGACCGCTTCGCCGGGGGAGCTACGCGATGCGGGCCGACGCCTGGAGAGAGCGCGTCGCGACGAGCGGGGCAAAAATGGCCGGGCAATTCGGGTGTTAGCAGGTAGCATAGACAAAAGGTCGTTATGCCCTCGATTCCTTGGCGGTGGTTCCTAGCCGCACTCAGTGTTTTGGTCTGGGATGCTTCTTCGATGGCCCTGGCGCAACAGGTGATCGCCCACCGCGGCGCCTCGTACGACGCGCCCGAGAATACCTTGACTGCCTTCCGGCTGGCTTGGCAGCAAGGCGCCGACGGGATCGAGGGGGATTTCTACCTCACCACCGACAACGAGATTGTCTGCCTGCACGACTCGGACACGGGGCGCACCGGCGATCGCAAACTGGCCGTCGGCCAGTCGACGTTGGAAGAGCTCCGCAAGGTCGACGTCGGCATGTGGAAAGGGGACAAATTCAAGGGGGAAAGGATTCCAACCTTGGCCGAGGTGCTGGCGGTGGTTCCTCCCGGCAAGCGCATTTTCGTGGAAGTGAAGTGCGGGCCGCAAATCATGCCCAAGCTGAAGGAAGATTTGCAGCGCTCGGGTCTCAAGGCGCAGCAAGTTGCCATCATCAGTTTCCACCCCTCGGTGATCGAGGCGGCGCGGAAGCAATTGCCCGACATCCGCGCCTACTACCTTTACAGCATGCCGGCGGCCGACCAGATGAAATGGCCGCGGTTCGATCCGACGCAGGCGCTCGAGACGATGCGCATGATCAAGGCTTCCGGCCTCGACCTGGGGGCGGAACACGGCCGTGTAACGAAGGACGAGGTCAGGCAGTTGCGCTCGGCCGGGTATGAATTTCACTGCTGGACGATCGACGATCAGCGATTGGCGCTGGAATATCAGGCGCTGGGAGCTGATTCGATCACCACGAATCGCCCGGCGCTGCTGCGGAAGTTCTTGATGTCGGGCAGCGTTTCGCTGGCCAACACCCAGCTTGCCGATCCGCCGAGCGAGTAACTCCGCCGGGCGGCGGTATCTATTCTTGCCCGCGACGGCATAACGGCTAAAACCATACTTCGCGCGCAGCGCAGATTCCGCGCGCAACAACGCCCGGTCGCGTGCGAGACGGCCGGGCGTGCGGGTGGGAATCAGCTCTTCTTCTTGCTCTTCTTTTTAGCGGCCGTCTTGGCTTTGGCCGACGGCTTAGCAGATGACTTCGCGGCAGCCTTAGCGGGCTTGCCGGCCGCGACTTTGCCGGCCCCCTTTTTCTTGCCGAATGCCGCTTCCCAGCCCATGGAATACTTCTCTGTTGCTCCGACGCGCACGATCGTCACGGATGCCACCTTTCGCCAAGGAAAAACCGTCTGCTCGCCGCCTCGTCGGCCGTCCCCGCGACCGCCGCTCGAGCCGGTTTTTCATTCCTACCGAATTGCCGTTTTGCGGTCAAGCGAAATGGTTGTCCAGAAGGGATGCGGCGGCGCCCAGCTCCGATGGGCAGCGCGCGGCGGGCGATGCGCCACTGCGCACTGACCGCGATCAATGCTGCAGTTTCTTGTAGCGGACGCGGTGCGGCTGTTCGGCATCGATGCCCAGCCGTTGGCGGCGCTGCTGCTCGTAGGTTTCGAAGTTGCCTTCGCACCAGTGAACGTAGCTGTCTCCTTCGAAAGCCAGGATGTGCGTGGCGATGCGGTCGAGGAACCAGCGGTCGTGGCTGATGACGACCGCGCAGCCGGCGAAATTGACGATCGCTTCTTCCAGCGCCCGGAGGGTGTCGACGTCCAGATCGTTCGTCGGCTCATCCAGCAGCAGCACGTTCGTCCCCATCCGCAATAGCTTGGCCAGGTGGACGCGGTTCCGCTCGCCGCCCGACAGCGAGCCGACGAGTTTTTGCTGGTCGGGGCCCTGGAAATTGAAGCGGGCCACGTAGGAGCGGGCGTTGAGCTTCCGGCCCCCCATGTCGAGCGTGTCGTGGCCGCCGGAAATCTCCTCGAAAATGGTCTTCTTCGGATCGAGCGCGTCGCGGCTCTGATCGACATAGCCCAGCTCGACCGTGTCGCCAACCCGAAACACCCCTTGATCCGGCTTGTCCAAGCCCATGATCATGCGGAACAGCGTCGTCTTGCCGACGCCGTTGGGGCCGATCACGCCGACGATGCCCCCCGGCGGCAGGCGGAAGCTGAGATCTTCGATCAGCAGGCGGTCGCCGAAGCCTTTGAAAACGTGTTGGGCTTCGACGACCAGGTCGCCCAAGTGGCGGCCGGGAAGAATCTGGATTTCCAGCTCTTCTTCGCGATTGTTGCTCTGTTCGGCGGCCATTTTTTCATAGGCCGCGAGGCGGGCCTTGTTCTTGGCCTGCCGAGCGCGGGGGGCCATGCGGACCCATTCCAATTCCTTATCCAGGGTTTTCTGCCGGGCCGAGGCGGCCTTTTCCTCGCGGGCCAGCCGATCGCGCTTCTGCTGGAGCCACGAGGTGTAGTTCCCTTCCCAGGGAATGCCCATGCCCCGGTCGAGCTCCAGAATCCAGCCGGCCACGTTGTCGAGAAAGTAGCGGTCGTGGGTCACGGCGACGACCGTGCCGGGATAGTCGGCCAGGTGCCGTTCGAGCCAGGCCACGCTTTCGGCGTCGAGATGGTTGGTCGGCTCGTCGAGCAGGAGCAGATCGGGCTGTTCGAGCAGGATTTTGCACAGTGCGACGCGGCGACGCTCGCCACCCGAAAGTTTGTCGACCTTCGAGTCGCCGGGGGGCAGATTCATCGCGTCCATGGCAATTTCGACTTGCCGGTCGAGCTCCCAGGCGTTGTGGAGTTCGATCAAATCCTGCACCTTGGCCTGCTCTTCCAGCAGTTTTTCCATTTCCTCCGGTTCGATCGGTTCGCCCAGCCGGGCGTTGATCTCGTCGTAGCGGGCCAGGATGCGGCGGGTCGGCTCGACGGCCTCCTCGACGTTGCCGAAGACGTCGCGATCGGGATTGAGCTGCGGTTCTTGCGAGAGGTAGCGGGCCGTGAAGCCGGGAAAGAGCCGGGCTTCGCCCTCGAACTCGGTGTCGAGGCCGGCCATGATCCGCAGCAGCGTGCTCTTGCCGGCCCCGTTCTTGCCCAGCACGCCGATCTTGGCGCCGGGATAGAAGGCCAGGTGGATGTTCTTGAGCACTTCGCGCTGACCGTGTTTCTTGGTCAGGCCGGTGATTTGGTAGATGAACTGTGCGCCCATGACTCTATTCCCATTCGATCGTGGCCGGCGGTTTCGAACTGATGTCGTAAACCACGCGGTTCACGCCGGGCACTTCGTTGATGATTCGCGTGGAGATCGTGGCCAGCACCGAATACGGCAGGTGCGACCAGTCGGCCGTCATGAAATCGTCGGTGTTCACGGCCCGCACTGCGATGACGTCGTCGTAAGTGCGGGCATCCCCCATCACGCCGACGCTCTGCACGGGCAGCAAGACGGCGAAGACCTGAGAGGTGGCCCGGTAGAGATCGGCCGCGCGGATTTCTTCGACCACGATGGCGTCGGCCTCGCGCAGTTTGTCGAGCCGAGGTTTGGTCACCTCGCCCAGCAGGCGCACGGCCAGGCCGGGGCCGGGAAAGGGATGACGCCAGACGATTTCGTCGGGCAGGCCAAGCTGCAGTCCCAGCCGGCGGACTTCGTCTTTGAACAAATCGCGCAAGGGCTCGATCAGTTCGAAGCTGAGATCTTCGGGCAATCCGCCGACGTTATGGTGCAGCTTGATCGTGGCGGCCGGGCCATCGGCCGCCGCACCGCTTTCGATGACGTCGGGATAAAGCGTGCCTTGGGCCAGGAAGCGGGCGCCAGCGATCTTGGCCGCCTCGTCGGTGAAGCAATCGACGAACGCGTGGCCGATGCGGCGACGCTTTTCCTGCGGATCGACGATGCCGGCCAGGGCCGCCAGGAACTTGTCCTCGGCCTTGACGACGTGCAGATCGGTCTGGAAATGCTGGGAGAATTCGCGGATCACCGAGCGCTCTTCGTCTTTTCTGAGCAGGCCGTTGTCGACCAGGATGCAACTCAGTTGCGGGCCGATCGCCCGATAGAGCAGCGCGGCCACGACCGACGAATCGACTCCGCCCGACAGCCCGCAAATCACCCGATCGCTGCCGACGCGGCGGCGGATCTCTTCGATCGACTGCTCGGCGAAATCGCCCAGCCGCCAGGTGCCGCGGCAATGGCAAATGTCGGTGAGGAAGTTGGCCAGCACCGCCTTGCCCAGCGGGGTGTGGGTCACCTCGGGATGAAACTGCAGGCCGTAAACCGGCAGGCTGCGGTGCTTGACCGCGGCAATCGGGCAGGTGCTGGTGCGGGCCAGCGGCGTGAATTCTTCCGACACCCGGGCCACCTGGTCGCCGTGGCTCATCCAGACTTCGGTCTCGTCGGGCAGGCCGGCGAACAAGTCGGCATGCGAGGTGATCGCGACTTTCGCCCGGCCGTATTCGCGGGCCGGCGCGCTGGCGACCTTGCCCCCCAGCTCTTCGCAAGCCAGTTGCATGCCGTAGCAGATGCCGAGCACGGGAATGCCGAGGTGAAAGATTGCCGGGTCGCACTTCGGCGCGACGTCGGCATACACGCTGGCCGGTCCGCCCGAGAGGATGATTCCCTGCGGGGCGAGTTCGGCGATCCGCTGGGCGGTGATCGAGTGGCGAACGATCTCGCAGTAGACGTGCGATTCGCGCACCCGGCGGGCGATGAGCTGCGCGTATTGCGACCCGAAATCGAGGATCAGAATCTTCTCGTCGGCCGCGCGGGCGCCGCGCGGGACGGGGCGGGTGGCGGGACTACTCATCGCGGGGCCGCAGATCCTTCTTGCCCACCAGGCCGCTCGCACGCTTCGATGGCCGCCTGATTGAAGCGGCCGGCAGACGTGTGCGCCAGGGCTCGGTCGGTAAATGAAAAAGGCCCGTCAAAAACCGATGACGGGCAGGAAGTGCGGATTATAGGACTTTACCGGTCCAGCGGCCAGGGGCGCGATCGCGGCGTCGTGCATCGCACGCGGCGGGGGAGCGGTTGATGAAGCGCGAAACCCCAATTATAGTGAAGCCTTACGGCTCACGGAGGGGGAACAGTCGGAGCGCCGCGGCGACAAGCCTTTGCTGATTCTGCTGACCAACGATGACGGAATCTACGCCCCGGGTTTGATCGCGCTCGAGCGGCAGTTGGAACAGTTGGGCGACGTCTACGTCGTCGCCCCGGCCACCGAACAGAGCGGTGTCGGCCATTCGATCACCTATCTCCGGCCGCTGGTCGTCAAGGAACTGTTCCAAGCCCAACAGCGGCGTGGTTGGGCCGTCGAGGGAAGCCCGGCCGACTGTGTGAAACTGGGAGTGTGCGAATACTGTCCCCGTCGGCCCGACCTGGTCGTGAGCGGCATCAATGCCGGCTTGAACGCGGGAATCAACGTGCTCTATTCGGGGACGGTGGCGGCGGCAATCGAGGGGGCTTTTTTCGGCATCACCAGCGTGGCAGTCTCCTTGGAGTTCGACGAACAGGCCAAATTCGAGCGGGCCGCGGTGATTGCCCGGCGGGTAATCGAACAAATCGGGCAGCGACGATATCGCGAACCGCAGCTTTACAACTTCAACATTCCGACCGCCGCCGTGAACAGCGACCGGCCGCGAATGCAGGTCGTTCCGATGGGGCTGGTGCGGAGCGGCGAACAGTACGAAAAACGGATCGATCCCCGCGGACGGAGTTACTTTTGGGCCACCGGCGAGTTGTATCCGCCCGCCGGCAGCCAGGAAACAGACCTGAGTGCCCTGAAGGCGGGCTCGATGACCCTGACGCCTTTGCATTTCGACCTGACGCAGCACAAGTCGCTGGGCGAGATGGAACGCTGGACCTGGGAACTGGACGGCTGAACACGGCGGACCGTGGCGAACGATCGCCAGGTGGAAAGGTGGGTGACAAGATGATGCCCAACACGACGACGAACAGAAACACGCGGGGATGGCGATCGGGGATCGGCGCGCGGTGTTGCGCTTTCTGGCTGCTGACTTCGGTGATTGCGGCTGCCGGCTGTGACGAAAAGCCGACTCTGCCTCCCCCGCCTCCCGCGACGCCGATGAACGGTTTGCCTTCGGCCCCGGCGGCTGCTCCGGCGGCTGCACCAGCAGCTGCACCAGCAGCGGCCCCGGTTCCGGCAGCCGCGGCGAATCCGCCGCAAGGCTCCGAACCGACCGACGGGGCCGATCGCGAGAAAGCGATGCGCGGCGCCGGCGTGCAAGGCAGGCGTTATGGCGGCGGCGTGGTGACCGAGCCGGTACGGCAGTATTTCCGCTTGCAGCAGGCGAGCGTGTTCGAGATTCAAATCCCGCACGACCTCGATTTGTTCAAGGCCGAGCACAATCGCTGGCCCAAGAACTGGGACGAATTCGAGAAAGCGATTCTCGAGCCAGCGGGCATTAAGTTGCCGGAACTGCCGGCGGGTGAAAAATATGTCTTCGATTCGCAGCAAGGTGAATTGATGGTGGAAAAGCCGGCCCCGCCGGAAGAGCAGAAGTAACCTCTTCCGAGCGGCAGCAGAGCAAATGAGCGAAACAATCGCCGCTTTTGGGTGGCGCGGTCCGCACGCTCCAATGCGTGCGGCGCGAGCCGAGCAATGTGCTTGCGTCAGCGCCTCCCGAGGCAGCGAATGTGTGTGGAGTTTGGATGAAGGACCGCCTTGGATTTTCCTCTCAGATGTGTAGGTTCTCCTCTCATGAAGCGTTTTTTCTGTGGGGCCGTTCTGGCCCTGGCGTGCCTGGCCGGTTCGGCCCAGGCACAAACCGCTAGTTGGATTTTCAACCCTTCGTATTACAGCCACGATCCGATCAATCCGGTCCGCGTGCAGCGGCAGTATTCGCGTGGGCCGCAATTCAGCCCTTCGGCCGGCCAATACGTGAACAGCGGTTACCGCTATCTGCGGGCCCAGATCAACGTGGACGGCGCCATCTACGACCAGTGGAACATGTGGGATACCTGGGTGCAGGGCGGGTCGAAGTATTAGTTTCGCACGCCAAGCGAGCGCCGCGAAGCCGGCCAGGGCCGCAGGGCAGCGGCCCGATTCGTGGTTGGGCGGCGCTAGGGATGTTTGATGTCAGGGCGCTCGAACGTCGAGACGAGCCAGCGGTCGTCCCGTTTGATAAGCCCGACGCGAAAGCGGCCGACATAGGTGTCGTGCCCCAGCGATTCGCCGTGGTTGCCGCGGGCCTGAATGCGGCCGGTGAAGTTCGCCTGGGCGGTGGGGTTAGCGGCGCGCTCGTGGATCGTGATCGCCAGGTCGCTGCCGATCTTGGCTTGCTGCACGTGGATGCTGCGGAGCGAATTACTCGCCAACTGGCGCACGTCGGCGGCGTCCGGGCTGATATATTCCAGCACTGCGGGCAAGTCGTTGTCCGTCACCGCGGCGGCCACGCCGTGCAGCGTGTCACTGACCTGTTCGCTCTCGGTCACGATCAGGCGTTCCAGGACGAAGAGCGCGGCGAATACGAGGCCCGATCCGCCGATCGCCCACAGCAGATTGACGCGGCCGGTTCGCAAGAGGCCGATGACGAGAATCGCTTCCACGACCAAGGCGGTAATCAGGATGGGCCAAGGGCCCTCGAAAAGCCAGTTCATGGTCCGCGTGGCTCCGAATTCTCGGCCTCGAGACGCATCAATCGCACTTGATGCGCGAAAAACAGGACGATCGCCAGCAAATTGACGGCCACCAGCACGAGCGCCAGCGGGGCCAGCGGCACGATGTGGGCCGAATCGCCGGCCGGGCCGTGCTCGACCGCTGGATCGTTCTCGGCCGCTGCCGGCGGCGAGGCGGCGTCGGTTTCGCTGATGCCGGAAGCTTCGGCCGCGGCCCGGCGGGCGATTTCGCGGCGGGCCTCGTAGCGGCGTTCGACCGCGACCTGGCGCTGGTTGTACTTGGGCCCGATGATCGCCACGCCCATAATGGCGGCGTTGGCGAAGACCAGTAGCCAGAACCAAGGGGAATCGGTCAAGCGTGCGCGCCCCGGCCGGCGCGCTGATTCATCGCGAGGAGGCAAGGCCAAGTCCTCCGTGCCGCTCGATTGAGCGAAGCGTCATCGCATGCACCGATCCCGCTGGCGCCAGGATGACCTGAATGGACACCTACATTACGAACCGTTCAGGCCAAGGGGTTTCGGTCGCCCTATTTTTTTGTGAACTCTTCCTACTTCCCTCGACCGATCGGAACCCGCCAAAAGTTCAATGGCTGCGGCGGAAAAGGGGTCCGCCGTACAGAGCGCCGGCCCCCAACTGCTCTTCGATCCGCAGCAATTGATTGTATTTGGCCATGCGGTCGGTGCGCGAGGCGCTGCCGGTTTTGATCTGGCCGGTCGACAGAGCCACGGCCAGATCGGCAATCGTGGCGTCTTCGGTTTCGCCGCTGCGGTGGCTGGAAATGGTGGTGTAGCCATTGCGCTGGGCGAGCTGGATCGATTCGATCGTTTCGGTGAGCGAGCCGATCTGATTGACCTTGATCAGGATGCTGTTGGCGATGTGCTCCTTGATGCCCCGCTCAAGCCGCTTGGTATTGGTGACGAACAAGTCGTCGCCCACCAGTTGCACCTTGCTGCCCAGCCGTTGGGTGAGCATTTTCCAGCCTTCCCAGTCGTCTTCGCTGCAGCCGTCTTCGATCGAGCAGATCGGATATTTCGCCGCCCAGCCGGCCAGGAATTCGACCATGCCGGCCCGATCGATTTCCTTGCCGTCGAGCGAGTAGACCTGTTTCTTGGCGTCATAGAGCTCGGTGGCGGCGACGTCGAGGGCGATGAAGATTTGCTCCCCCGCCTTATAGCCGGCCTTGTCGATGGCCTCGGTGATCAAGTCGAGGGCGGCGGTGTTGCTGGGCAGGTCGGGGGCAAAGCCCCCCTCGTCGCCAACGTTCGTGTTCAGCTTGCGCGACTTGAGCACCTTTTTCAGCGCGTGGAACGTTTCCACGCCAGCCCGCAGGGCGTCGCTGAACGATTCGAAGCCCAGCGGCATGACCATGAATTCTTGCACGTCGACCGAATTGTCGGCGTGCTGGCCGCCGTTGACGATGTTCATCATCGGGGCCGGCAGGATGCGGGCGCCGCAGCCGCCGAGATAACGATACAGCGGCAGGCCGACGTGATCGGCGGCGGCGTGGGCGACGGCCAGCGACACGCCCAGGATGGCGTTGGCCCCAAGGTTCTTTTTGTTCTCGGAAGCGTCGAGCTCGATCATGCGGTAGTCGACCGTCGTCTGATCGAGGGCATCGAGGCCGACGATTTCATCGGCGATCTTTTCGTTCACGTTGTCGACCGCCTTCAAAACCCCTTTGCCGTCGAAGAATTTCTTCTCCTCGGTGTCGCGCAGCTCCCAGGCCTCGTGAACGCCGGTGCTGGCGCCGCTGGGAACGGCCGCGCGGCCGAACGAGCCATCGGCCAGGGCCACGTCGACTTCCACGGTCGGATTGCCGCGGCTGTCGAGAATCTGTCGGGCATGAATGTCAACAATCGTGCTCATCGTCAATTCCTTGCGTTCGCGGAACGAATGGATCGTTTGGTTTGTTTTGAGACCGCCAATTGTGCCCCAAGCAGGGCGGCTTGGCTACGGGTCGAGGCGATTTATTACCGCCGTGCAACGCAGGCTTGGCCGGTGCAAAGCCGGAACTGCCAAGGGGCATCACCGGCTCGCGCGGCGAAAGACTGGCCCAAGAAAAAACTGGCCTGCGCGGGGGCTTTTCAGCGCGCGCCGCCAGAGGGGGGATCTGCGGGCGATATCGGCGCGGCCGAGCCGGTCGCTGCCGTGCCGCCGCCGGCGGCCGTGGGAAACGGCAACAAGGGCTCGGGCTGATGGTGTCGAGCGATTGCCAGTCCGATCGAGAAAGCGATTGCCGCCGCCGCGGCCAGCCACCACACGCCACGCCGCCGCGCCTCGGTCGGCCGCATCACCACCTGCAGCTGCTCGGTCAAGGCTTGCCGCGAAGCGGGCACCGTGGCGATGCCGCCAGCGAGCGTCGAGTGGCCGTGATCGTCGATGTCGATGCCGGCCGCCGCGGCAATCGATCGCAACAGCCGTACCATCTCGTGCGCACTGGCGAACCGCTCGGCCGGCTCTTTGGCCAACGCGCGGTGGATCATTGCACACAGTGCGGGAGGCAGATCGGGCCGGATCTTCTCGAGCGGCGGCGGCTCGCTGCGCAAGTGTTGCATGGCCACTTGCAGCGCCGTGTCGCCGGTGAATGGCGGCTGCCCGGTGAGTGCGTGGTAGAACGTGATGCCGTAAGAATAAATGTCGCTGCGAGCGTCGAGCGGCCGGCCTTCAACCTGTTCGGGACTCATGTACAGCGGCGTGCCCAGCGTAAAACCCTCTTGCGTCAGGCGCAGATCGCCGGTCGACAGGCGGGCCAGGCCAAAGTCGGCGACTTTCACTTCGCCGCTGCCGGAGACCATGATGTTGTCGGGCTTGATGTCGCGGTGGATGATGCCGTGCTCGCTGGCCTTGGCCAGGGCGGCCGCGACTTGCCGCATGATTCCCAGGGCCAAGGGCAATGGAGGCGTGCCGTTTCGGCTGAGCCATTCCCGCAGGTTCAATCCGGGGACATATTCCTGGGCGATGAAATGCGAGCCCCCTTCGCAGCCGACTTCGTAAATCTGCACGATGTTCGGATGGACCAGCGAGGCCGCGGCCTGGGCCTCGTGGCGAAACCGCGTGACGTAGGATTGCTCGCTGGCCAGATTCGCCCGCAAGATTTTCAGCGCCACGTGCCGGCGGAGCGAAACTTGCTCGGCCAGGTAGACTTCGGCCATCGCTCCCCGGCCCAGCCGGCGCAGCAGCCGATAGCCGGGGACCTGGTCCTCGGCGGGCAGCGGCTCGGAGGCGAGGTGAACGTCGGAGACGTCGGACGGTTTGGACTCGGCCACGCGCACATTCCAAAATCGGGCCCGGCCGCATCCGCACAGCTCCCTCCGCCGGGAGCCAGGGCAACCAGATTGGGCCGGTACGGCCGGATGCCAATACGGCCAGATTAAGTATGGGACGCTCCGGGGCGGTTGACAACGCCATGTAGCCCGGGGGTTTGTCGCGTGGAATTCACACTTGAGGTGGAACGACCGTGGCAAAACTCGCCGCTGCCGAGATCGGAGGTGGCAGGCAGTATGGGCGTGCTTGCTACCCGCGTCTTCCCTCTTCATTTCAGTCGAGCGGCCGGGAGAGTAGAATCACCGCCTCGACGGTAGCTTCTGCGACGAGCAACGCAGAGCCGCTGCGAACACACCACGCAAGCCCCATAGAGACTCATGCCGGAACTGCTGGCCGAAAACGTCACGAAAGAGTACCCGACGCGCGCTGAGCCGTTGGTCGTGCTGCGCGGTGTGTCGCTGCGCCTGGCGACTGGCGAGAACGTGGTAATTCTCGGGCCTAGCGGTTGTGGCAAGAGCACGCTGCTGCACATTCTCGGCACGCTCGATCAGCCGACTTCGGGGCGCGTGCTGCTCGATGGCGTCGATGCCAACCGACTCGCCGAGGCCGAACTGGCCGACTTCCGCAATCGGCAGATCGGCTTCGTGTTTCAAGACCATCACCTGTTGCCGCAGTGTAGCGTGCTGGAAAATGTGCTGCTGCCGGCGGTCGCCCAGGGCGCCGTGTCGGAAGAAGCGGTCGCACGGGCCAGGCTGTTGGTCGACCGGGTCGGCCTGACAGCGCGCGCCGCTCATCGGCCGGCCGAACTCTCGGGAGGCGAGAGGCAGCGGACGGCGCTGGCCCGCGCGCTATTGAACAAACCGCGTTTGTTGCTGGCCGACGAGCCGACCGGC
>DATJTR010000081.1:0-5123 GCA_035503215.1 Pirellulales bacterium | reverse complement strand
TGATTGCGTTCCACTATGCCGGCTTCGTGTTCATCGTGAGCCTGATGCTGTTCGTGTTCAGTCTCGATATCGGCCGGCTGATTGGCCGCTAATGGCCCCCAAGATGGTGTCGATGGACAGCGGGGGGAATTCGCCGCACCGGGGGTTGAAAACGCTCTGGTGACGGGAAAATCGCGAGTTTTTCGCTATTGTCCGCCCCGCCGCAACCGGTTAGCATTCCCCCCCGCCAAGCGAACCCGATTTGCCTTGGCGGGACCGAGTATGCGCGTCCGGCGCAAGGAAGCGACCGGATACGGGGCAACTCTCGGAAAGGATTCCGAATGTCGGCGACTCTAGGCGAACTGGCGACTCTGGTCGATGGGCGGGTCGTCGGCTCACCGTCGATCGAGGTCCTCGGCGCCGCAACGCTGTTGGACGCCGGGCCGGGGGACATCACCTTCGTCGATCGGGACGAAAAGGCCGAAAAACTGGCGGCCACGCATGCCCGCGCCGCGATCATCCCCGCCGGCTTTCCCACCGACCGACTGACGATGCCGGCCATTGCCGTGGCCGACGTGCATCAAGCTTTTACCCGCATCGTGCAGCATTTTCGCCCGGTGCGGAACAGTCGGCGAATTGGCATCAGTCCGGGCGCGATCGTCAGCCCGACGGCGCAAATCGGCCAGGACGTCGACATCTACCCCGGCGCGACGATCGGCGACGACGTGGTGCTGGCCAGCGGTGCGACGATTCACTGTGGCAGCCACGTGATGGCCGGCTGCCGGATAGGCGAAGGCGCGACGCTGTATCCGAACGTGGTGTTGTACGAGAACACCGTACTCGGAGCGCGCACGGTGATCCATGCCGGCTGCGTGATCGGCTCGCACGGTTTCGGCTATCGCTTCGTCGATGGCCAACATCGTCCCTGTGCCCAACTGGGAAACGTCGAAATCGGCGACGACGTCGAGATCGGGGCGCTGACGACGATCGATCGTGGTACTTATGGACCGACGAAGATCGGCGACGGGACGAAAATCGACAACCTGGTGATGATCGCTCACAATTGCCGGATCGGCCGCCACAACATGATTTGCTCGCAGGTCGGCATCGCTGGTAGCTCGTCGACTGGCGACCACGTGGTGATGGCCGGTCAGGTGGGCGTGCGCGACCACGTGACGATCGGGGCGGGTGCGGTGCTGGGAGCGATGGCCGGAGTTGCCAACGACGTTCCGGCACAGGCTCGGATGCTGGGCTCGCCGGCGGTGCCCGAGCGTGAGCAAAAAGCCCGCTTCGCAGCGATCGCGAAATTGCCGGAGCTGCGTAAGCGAGTGGCGGCGCTGGAACGATCGCTGAACCAAACGCGCCACCACGACGACCCACCGCGCAGCCAAGCCGCTTGACACTCCTCGGCAGCCGATCGAAAGTCTCCCACCCGTGACGAGCTACGCTCTCCCCACCGCCCAACGCCGCGTCGGCCTGGTGGCCGGCTGGGGCCGCTATCCACTGGTGGTTGCCCAGGCGCTGCGTGCGGCGGGCTACCGGGTGTATTGCCTAGGTGTTAAAGACCACGCCGACGAGGCAGCCTTGCGGGAAGTAGTCGATGATTTCTACTGGATTGGGCTGGCGAAGATCGGCGGCGCGATCCGGTACTTCCGGCGTCATGGCGTCACCGACGCGACGATGGCGGGCAAGATTCACAAGGTCCGGCTCTATCAGCCCCGGATGTGGATCAAGCATTTGCCCGATTGGACCGGCCTGCGAACCTTCTATCCGCATTTCGTGCTCTCGCGGCGCGACCGCCGCGACGACACTCTCTTGGGCGCGATCGTGGAATCGTTTCGACAAGGTGGCGTCATGTTTGGACCGGCGACCGACTACGCTCCGGAACTGCTCATTTCCGAGGGATGCTTCACGAGCCTCGCTCCCACCGCCGCACAGCGAAAGGATATTGCCCTAGGCTGGGAAGTAGCCAAGGAGATGGGGCGGCTCGACGTCGGGCAAAGCGTGATCGTCAAAGATCGAGCGGTGCTGGCCGTCGAAGCAATCGAAGGGACCGATGCCTGCATTCGCCGGGCTGGCGAACTGTGCTCCGTGGGGGGCTTCACGCTGGTGAAAGTCGCCAAGCCGAAGCAGGATATGCGTTTCGACGTGCCGACCATCGGCCTGGGCACGCTCGAAACGATGGCGGCAGCCGGCGGCCGAGTGTTGGCCGTGGAAGCGGGCAAGACCATTCTGGTCGATCAGCGACAAGTGATCGATTTCGCCAATCGGCATCAGATCGCCATCATGTCGCTGCACGCCCCGGGGGCCCTCGGCCAGGTGTGAGCCGACGGTGGATCGCAGCGTCCGCCCTGCCTTAGCACGTCCGAAAATGCTATTTCCCCGGCATGGTGCTTGACAGCGCCGCCGCGGCGCGCGCATTTTAGGTTGCGGGCGTTTCTTCGCTCGCATGCCGCCGAGTGATTTGCCGTCAGGCGGTTCGTCGTCGGAAGCGGCCCTCGATAGGCGGGCGCCAAAAACGGCATCGATCCCTCGGCCGAGGAGATCGGCGTGGAATGGCATCGGGTCGTAACCAGCTCGCGCCGGCGGTGGCTCGATCGGCTGCGCGACCGAGGGCTCGATCTGCTCTATCCGCCGCAATGTTCGCTTTGCGGTTCGGGGCAGGGAGTTAACGCAGGACGGTTTTGCAACGCCTGCCGCAGCGAAATGCCCGATCCACATCGTGTTTGTCCGCGGTGCGCCGCCACGCTAGCGGAACTGAACGAGCGGGATATCGAATTTCGCTCGGCCGATTGCCCACATTGCCGGGCAAAGCAGCCAGCGTATCAAGCGGCTTTTCGCTTGGCCCCCTACGGCGGCCTGCTGCGGATGGCGATTCTGCGGCTTAAACATGCCAAGGATCCCGCTCTGGCCGTGACTTTGGCCAACGAATTGATCGACCGCCGCGGTGAACGGATGAGGGCGTTTGCGGCCGACGTCGTCGTGCCGATTCCGATGCACTGGTCGCGTCGCCTGTGGCGCGGCGTGAACAATCCGGATTTCGTGGCGGGCGCGATCAGCCAACGTCTAGGAATCGTCAGTGCGCCACACTTGCTGCGCATGCGGCGGCGAACGCGGCCGCAAACCGGTTTGACCCGCGGCCGTCGGCTGGCGAACGTGCGCGGCGCATTCGACGTTTCGGCGGACCCCGATCTGGCCGGGGCTCGAGTCCTTCTCGTCGACGACGTGATGACCACCGGCGCCACGGTCGGCGAAGCAGCTCGGACCTTGCGCCGTGCAGGCGTCGCGGCGGTTGCCGTGGCAGTGCTCGCCCGCGCGGAAGGACTTGGATGAATGTCCAGGGTCGCGCCGGCACCTGTGACGGTTGTCGTCATTGGCACCGCAGGGGCGTTTCAGGCCGGTTGGCCCGCCGGCCGGCTTCCCATTTCCGCCAGGCTGCGCTCAACGCTATCCGATCTTCGAACGCCATACCGCACGAAGAAATAGAGATCGAGCAAGAGGGCCATCGTCACGAGCGACCCGCTGCGGACCGTAGCCGCGGCAAGTGGGGTAGGATTCCCGTGAATGAGTCCAAGGAAATTCGGCCCAGGAAAAATGCAGGTTGAGATGACCACCGGGATCAGCGAAAAGAGCGTCAGTCCGCACCACGGCACGATGCGTGGCGGAAGAATGCTGGCCGCCAGCACGAAGGCAATAGGCACCATCCAGTGCAAGAACTGTGGCGAGAAGAGGTTCGAAAGTATGGTGCAGTTGAGCAGCACGAGCAGAGCAAGGTCGAAGGCGGTCCGCCTGTCGTAGCGCCTCCCTCGCAGCAGCGCCCAGATTCCGAACGCGGCGCCCAAACCAAGAATCGAAAGCCGCGAAATCAGCTTCACGGTGGTCGACAAACCGCTCACGATATCGACCGACTCGTGCGAGGTCTCCAAACGGTACGGGAAGCCGAATGGCGAGCCAAGCTGAACCACCGTGCTCCAGATCGATTCCAAATGGATGCCGCGCTCCGAATGATACTGGAATGGATAGAGGACACCCGAACCGGCCGATGGCACATAGAGCAAGAACGGGCCGCAGGCCGCCAAGGCCAACGCCATGAATCGAGTGGCGAATCGCCACGCCCCGCGGGCCTGCCAGACGTCGGCCAGCAGGCAAAAAGGGACCATGAATATCGGCACGATCTTGAAGCTGATCCCCAGACCGAGGAACAGATAGCTGGCCACCGCCCACCAATCGGCGGCCGTTCGGCTCGATAGCGAATTCAGCCAGGAGATGCTCCACAGCAAAAGAAACATCAATAACACGACGTCCAGCGAATCGTAGATCAGATGCGGCTGTGCGGCGGTAACGGCGGCATAGACCCCGGGCAGGACAGGTTTGGGCACCGTCCCGAGCTTGCGGCCGACGAAAAAAATCAACACGAAGCACGCCACGTCGGCCAGAAAAAGTTCGAAATGATAGCCGGCTATGTAGTTCCGGCGGTATTCGTTCCAGTCGCTCCGCGACATCCGTTCTTCCGGGTACGGAGTCGAGCTGAGCCAGCGGGGCGTGGCAATCAACCACCAGGCGACCGGCGGGTATTCCAGCTTCACGTCGCGATAGATTGCCTGGCCGCGATCGATCGCTTGCCGGGCATCGTTGCCGTAGATCAAAATGTCTGCCGATAAAGGCTGGAAGACGAGCGCCAACCAAAGCCGACTGAAAACAAACCCGCCGATGACGAGCGCCAGGCAAACATCGCGAAGGGGCAAGCGCGCGAACAACTCGCTGATGTTGTAGTCTTCGTTGGAATCGGAGGCTTGCATCAGAATCGTTTCGTCGCTTGGCTCTCGGCCGTCGTGCAGATTACCCTGTCAAAGCGATTGCCAAGCCGGGCCGCCGCAAGAAGTGTGGTTGACGGTTCGCGGCATGCTCGTCGAAGGACGAGGCTTTCTCGTCGCGGGGGGTTTCCATGCCAACCGCCTGCCGCGCGGATCATAGTCTCTCGCCAGAGTAGTGTAAAGCTTCGGTCACGGGTCGCCTTGCGCGACGAGGCGTGCGACCTCGGCAGGCGCCCGCCTTGCCACGAAGGTGCTTGTTCCCGACAATTGGAGGCAGTTTCTTCACACAGAGGCCCGCGTCCGTAGACTATGTCATCGCCCAATCATTTG
>DATJTR010000080.1:0-5418 GCA_035503215.1 Pirellulales bacterium | reverse complement strand
CGAAGGACAGCCGCTGAACGTGACCGATCTGGCGGTCGGCCCCGACGGCTGGCTCTATTTCTGCACCGGCGGACGTGAGACCGAAGGCGGGATCTATCGGGTCGTGTGGGACGGTGAAATCCCGGAAACGGTCAAGAATCTCGGCGAAGGGATCAGTGCCGCGCTGAAGCAGCCGCAGCTCAACAGCGCTTGGGCTCGACAGCAGGTAGCCATGCTCAAGAAGCAATTGGGCAAGCACTGGGAGCCCGAACTGGCGAAAGTCGCCGAATCGGAAGATGCCCCGCTCGCCAATCGTTTGCGGGCCCTCGACCTCTTGCAGCTCTTTGGTCCCTTCCCGACCGCCTCGCTATTGGTCGACGTCTCGAAAGACCGCCAAGCGCCAATGCGGGCCAAGGCGGCGTATCTGATGGGCATTCACTCCGACGACCGGACCACGGCCCGGCTGGGCGAAATGCTGAGCGACGCCGATCCGCTCGTGCAGCGGATGGTTTGCGAGGCGCTCGCCCGCAGCGGTCAAGCCGGGCCGACACCGAAGCTGGTCAATCTCTTGGCAAGTCCCGATCGTCACGTGTCCTTCGCGGCTCGGCGGGCGATCCAACAAGTCGCCCGCACTGAATGGCAGGCGGCCGTGCTCAAGGCGCCCCCGCGCGCGTTTCTCGGCGGCGCGCTGGCCTTGGTCACGATGTATCCCGATTCCGAAGCGATCGATCCGGTGCTGCAGCGCACCAGTGCATTGCTAAAAGGCTATTTGAACGACCAGGATTTTCTGGATGCGATCCGGCTCGTCGAAGTGACGCTGGCGGTTGGTAACCTGAACGGAGCAAACGTCCCCGAGTTGCGCCGTCAGCTTGCCGAGGAATATCCGGCGCAAGAAGTGCGCATGAATCGGGAGCTGATCCGGGTGCTGGCCTATTTACAGGAGCCCTCGACGGCCGAACGCGTGGTCGAGCAGTTGCAAAGCGATGCTCCGATGCTCGAGCGGTTGCATTCCGCGCTCTGCGCGCGCTTCCTCAAAGTCGGTTGGACGACGCAACGTAAATTGGTGATGCTGCAATTCCTGGAAGAGGCACGTGCGCTGCCCGGCGGCAAGAGCTATGTAGGCTACCTGGAAAACGTGTCGCGCGACTTTTTCGCCGACTTGAACGAACAGGAGCGGCAGGTGGTGCTGGCCGGTGGGGCGAAGTGGCCCAGTTCGGCGTTGTCGGTTCTGGCACGCTTGCCGGAAAACCTCAATTTGGAAACGCTGACGGAGCTGCAAAAGCTCGATCGGCAGTTGAAACGCGTCGATGGCGAGCCGGCCCGCAAGTTGCGAACCGGTATTACTGCCGTCCTTGGCGACAGCCGCGATCCCTTGGCAATGGCATATTTGCGGGAGACTTTCGACAACGAACCCGATCGTCGGGTCGGCATCGCCATGGCCCTGGCTCAGCAGCCCGACGGCGAGAATTGGCCCCGGCTGGTTCGCTCCTTGAGTTTCGTGGAAGGGATGGCGGCACAAGAGATTTTGATGAAACTGGCCGAAGTCGACCGCGCGCCCGAAGACCCGGAGGCCGTTCGCCAGGTGATCATTCGCGGGCTGATGCTACGCGAAAACGGCGGGCGCGAAGCGAACGTGCTCTTGGAAAAATGGACCGGCCAGCATCTCGGCGATCCGAATGCCTCTTGGGACGTCAACATGCCCAACTGGCAAGCCTGGTTCGTTCAAACTTATCCCGATATGCCCGAACCGCAGCTCCCCAAAGAGCAGGAACAAAGCCATTGGACCTACCAGGAGTTGCTCAGCTATCTCACCGGACCGCAGCACGCGTCGGGCAACGCGAATCGAGGCGCGAACATTTTCGAGAAGGCCCAATGCGTCAAATGCCACCGCTTCGGTCAGCGAGGCGACACGGTTGGCCCCGATCTGACGTCGGTGTCTCGCCGCTTCCAGCGCAAGGAGATCCTGGAGTCGATTCTGTATCCTTCGCAGGTGATCTCCGATCAATACGCGACTCAGGCGATCACTACCAGCGACGGGCGCAGCGTCGAGGGAATGGTCTCGCCGGTCGGCGACGGATCGATCATCGTCCTTCAGGCCAACGGTGAAAAACTCACGCTGTCGAAAGACGATATCGAAGAGGCGAAACGGGCCAAGCATTCCGCCATGCCCGATGGCCTACTCAACGTCCTCACGCTGGAGGAGGTCGCCGACCTGTTCGCCTACCTGACGAAGACACCCAGCAGCGACAACGAGATGGGGCAGCCAAAGGCCCGCTCGGCCAAAGCCAAAGTGTTGCCGAAGCAATAGGTCTGCTTGCTGCCCAGGCAGGCTCAGTAGCCGCCGCCCAAGCCTGGGTAGTAGTGGGAATAATTCATGTACCGCGCCGCGCCGCCGCTGCCGCCCCCGCCGGCTGCTCCGCCGAAAGCACCCTGGGACTGCTGCAATTGCGAGATGGCCGCGGAATTTGCATTCACTGCCCGCCGACCGTCGACGAACGGTCGGACCAGCGTTTGATACCCGCCCGCCGTGCCGACGGTACTCGCCATAGCGTCGGAAAAGATCAGATTCAAATAGGGGCTCACCGTGGGGCGTCCCAACGAATGGCCGCCGCCTCCGTAGCCGAGCGCTTGTGCGTCGGCTCGCCCGCCGAGTAAGGAAACGGCCAACAAAGCCCCGCCCACAACCGCGATGTGCTTCATCATCATCCCACCTGCCTTGCTGTCGGAACCGCCTCACCGAGCAGCTCACCTTACTAGATTCTACGTCCCCGAGAGGTGCGAGGAAACGCTCCTGACCGCGGCCTAATGCCTTATACGACCGCCACGCGGCACCCGGGCCAGCGAATTCGACCAGAGCGGGGAGATTTGGACTGAAGTTGCAAAGGCTTTAGGGCTCAACCCTTCCGGGGGGGCGCACATTCGCTCCCTTGCGTTTTGTTGCCGTATCTCCCAAGTCTTCCCGCGCCTCTTCGGCGAATGCCTGCATCCGGGCAACGATGTCGGGATGATCCTTGGCGACGTTCTTGGTTTCACCCGGGTCGGTCTCCAAATCGTAAAGCGACAGCTCCACACGCTCCGATTCTACCTTGCCGCGCCGGCCATCCTGTCCCGGTTCCGTCACATGCTGTGACGAATGCGCGAGCTGCAGCTTCCAGTGTCCCCAGCGCAGCGCCTGCAGGCCTTCCAGCCAGTAGAAATAGAGTACTTCGTGAGGACTCTTGGCATCCGGCTCTCCCGCCATCAACGGCCAGATGTCGCGTCCGTCGATCACGCGGTCGGCGGGCAAAGTCCCCCCGGCCAGGCGCGCGATCGTCGGCAACAGGTCGATCGTCATCACCGGCTGATCGCAGACCGTGTCGGCGGGAATGTGCCCGGGCCAGCGCATGACGCATGGCTCGCGGACGCCCCCCTCGAACACTGTCAGTTTTCCCTCGCGGAACGGCCGGGCCGATCCGCCGTGGTTTCCATACACCAGCCAGGGACCGTTGTCGCTGGAAAAGATCACCAGGGTCCGCTCGGCCAGCTTGAAGCGATCCAGCGCGTCCAGAATCTGTCCCACCGACCAATCGATTTCCATGACCACGTCGCCAAACATCCCTTGGGCGGATTTGCCCTTGAATTTGTCGGAAACGTAGAGCGGCACATGCGGCATGGTTTGAGCCACATACAAGAAAAACGGCAGGTCGTGCTTGCGCTCGATGAAATCCACCGCCCGCTCCGTATAACGCGTCGTAAGCTGTGACTGGTCGGGCCCATTCTCGATGGTCTTTTCGCCTTCGATCAGCGGCACGTTGGGGAATTTGTGCGTGGCGTCGGGAGAGCCCATGTCGTTCGAGTACGGCAGGCCGAAATACTCATCGAAGCCGTGCCGCGTTGGCAGGAATTGCGGGTGGTGTCCCAAGTGCCATTTGCCGACGACCGCCGTGGCATAACCGCGCGACTTGAGCAGATTGCCGATGGTCATCTCTCGGTCGTTAATGCCGTGCTTGTCCTTGGGGTTCAGCGCGCCGGTGATGCCGATCCGGTTTGGATAGCAGCCCGTCAATAGGGCCGCCCGCGACGATGAGCAGACCGGCTGAGCCGTGTAGAAGTTGGTGAATCGTCTCCCTTCTCGTGCCAGGCGATCGAGGTTCGGAGTTTCGAAACCTTGGGCGCCGAACGAACCGATGTCGCTATACCCCAAATCGTCGCAATAGATGATGACGAAATTCGGCGGTGTCTCGGGATTGCCGGGTGGGGCTGCCGGGCACCATTTCGTCAGGGTCCCGAAGATGGCCAGCAAAATGGCGGTGAGTCGGCACAGCGGGGCAGAATGTCTCATGTTCATGGCAGCGCTTTCAGGCGATGTGGTTTCGAGGTCCGGCAATCTCGGCATCAAGCCGGAGCGCAGCGAGTCACGGCGGACCGGGCCGAGACCGTGTTCGATCGGCACTTATTTTAGCGCGAGTTCGGACCGCCGCGAAAGAGAGGGGTGCGGGTCAAATCAGCCATATGGCACGGCGGAAACGCGGGCCCGCCAAAACCTCGGTTCGTGGCCGGCAAACGGCTAGCTTCGAAGACCCGAGCCGGCCAGTTTCTCGATTTCGACGCAAATGCCGCCGGCGCGGAACAATTGGTGCATGCGCGAAAACCAGATCTCCTTGCACCACTTCAGTCCCAGGTCCTGGCAAATGCGATACAGCTCGCGGCGATTGTAGGTGCGGCAGCACCACAGCCGGCTGGTGAACGCGCCCGAGAAGCTATCCTCCGTCGTCAACAGCAACAGACGCCCGCCTGGAGCTAAAACCCGGGCGATCTCTCGCAGGCCAAGCTTGGCCTCGGGCAAGTGTTCCAGCACGTAGCCGCAGGTCACGCAGTCGAAACTGCCGTCGGCAAACGGCAGATTCATCAAATCGGCCGCCACGTGTTGCGGTACGGTGCTCTTCAGCCGGGTGCGAGCCCGCCGCAACATCTTGGGCGAAAGATCGCAGCAGACGATGCTCGTGCCTGGGTCGGCGTACTTGAGCATCGGCTTCACAAGCTGGCCGGCACCGCTGCCGATGTCGAGGATGTGCCGCACCCCGCGAAGGTCGAATTTCCGCTCTCGGAACAGGCGGTCGCCCAGCGGCGTGTGAAGTGAGAGCAGGCTGGCCGTGGCCAGCAGGGCGCCTTGCGGTCCCCCATACACGTCGCGTACTTTCTCGCGATACTGCTCGTAACTCACTCGGCCGATCAACTTGTTCTCGACGAAGCGGTGGATAATCTTCCGCTTCGGACGGGCAACCGGCTCGCGCTTGTGTTTTTTGGGGGTGGGTAACAGCGCTTTGCGAATCATGCTAGCCAACTCGACGTTGAGGCGCTCCCGAAGGCAAGGAAAACCGGCGGCGGGCCTTGGCGCCGCAGCCTTTCTCGGGCACGCAAACACAAGTGTTTGCCAATCCTAGACATAAATTCGGCAAT
>DATJTR010000079.1:0-3037 GCA_035503215.1 Pirellulales bacterium | reverse complement strand
TGACCAGCAGAACGCGAATATCGCCACCACGCTGCAGAACGGCTTTGCGGCTGCCTCGCCGGGCCAGCAGATGGCGCAGACCGCCTTGATCAACCTCCTGCAACCGCTGATGGCGGAGCAGATGATGCTTACCACCCAGATGCGACGGCTCAATGAAGAGCTCCAAACAACGATCGGACGGCGCGACGCGATTCTCGACAAGCAAGAGAAAACCACGGGCGACCTGCAAGCCCAGGCCGCCAATCTGAAGCACGAAGAACAACGCTTGGAACGGGCCGAACAGACTGAGGTCAAAAAAATCGCCGTCGAGCGCCAAAAAACGCCGCCGACCAAGCAAGTATCATTCGCCAGCTTCGAATCTTTTCCCTTTGAAACCGAAAGACAACGCGTTCTTGCCACGGCCGGCCAATGACTCCACGGACGGTTTGGTGCACTCAAATTCGTTGATCATGTTCCAGCCCGAATTCTCCACCCTCCGGAACGTCCCTTTTCAGGCAGAGGCAATGTCATGGTTCGCCGTCATTTTCAAGTCAGCCTTCTTCTGGCGGGCGCCGCGCTCGTGGCAGGCGCTCGTTGCGCGCTAGCCGCCACGGCCGCCGACTCCGCGAAATCATCAACCGCTTCGGCTCCGCCGGCCGCGGCAACAGTGCGCGAAGCCATGGACGCCGAGAACCGGGCCGACCGAACCGGCCGCGATCGGCTCGTCGAGCAGGCGCTGGCCCAGTCTCCCGACTTTGCGCCTGCCCGCTGGCAGGCAGGACAGGTCCGCGTTCAAGACGCGTGGGCCACCGTAGACGACGCGGTGGCCAAGGGGAGCCACGACGAGCTGCTGGCCCAATACCACAAACTTCGTGGCGTGTATGGAGACAGCCCCGAAGGACAATTGACGCTGGCCCGCTGGTGCCAAAAGCATCATCTTGCGGATGAGATGCGGGCCCATGCCACGCGGCTGCTCACATCCCGTCAAGACGATCCGGAACTGCTGAAGATGCTCGATCTCGTTTGGCACGACGGGCAACTGATCACCACGGCGGAAGTGGCCGACCGCAAGGCTCAAGAGGAGTCGGCCAAGCAAGCGCTGCGGCATTGGCGCCCGCTGCTTGTAGCCATTCGCGAAAAGGTCGAAAGCAAAACGGCCGAAGGGCGTGAAGCAGGCCTGAAGGAACTCGCGGCCGTGAACGATCCGGCGGCAATCGAGGCCTTGCTCGCGGTCTTCAAGAAGCCTGCTTCGCTATGCGAGGCCTTGCGGGTCATCGGTCAGATGCCCGGCCAGGAAGCGACCGACGCCCTCCTGCAACAAGCGATCCTCACCCGCAATGAGGACGTGGGGCTGACGGCTTGTGCGCAACTCAAGACCCGCTCGGCGTACGGCTATGTGCCGAAATTGCTGGCGGCGCTGTCAACGCCAGTGCAATCCAAGTTCGAAGTCGTACACGATGCCGACGGAGTTCATTTCCGCGAAACGCTGCGCCGCGAAGGACAGGAATCGGCCGTCGTGAAAACAGTCGATACCGAGGTCGGACTGTTGACGCCCAATCCCTATTTGGGCTACATCATCGGACAAGCCTACCAGGAAGCCGTTCTCGACACTCAAGCAAATGCCAAAGCCAGCGAGCGACTCAACCGCAAACTGCTGGCCTACAATGATGCGATTTATCGCGTGCTCGACCATACGGTCGGCAACGTGGCGCCGCATGATCCCGAGGCCTGGTGGAAGTGGTGGTACAACTACAACGTCACGAGTTCCGAAAAGAAACCGTCCTACGTCGACAACTATTACAACCCGGTCGCAGTCCCTTACGTCCCCGTCACACCCTACAACGCCCCGACCGTGTACGTGCAAGCGGCTTTGCCTCCTCCGCCCCCGCCGCCTCCACCGACGCCGGTTCTTCCGCCCGGAATGCATTGGGACGTTGGAAAGACCGCCTGCTTTGCCCGTGGAACCCCGGTCTGGACCTCCGTCGGACCGATGCCGATCGAAAACGTTCAAGTCGGCGACCGTGTGTTGTCGCAACACCCGCTGTCGGGTGAGCTCGCCTTCAAGCCGGTTCTCGACATTACCCTGGGGCACCGCGATTTTCTCGCGGTTGACGCCGACAGCGAGCAACTCGTCGCCACACCGGGACACGTCTTCTGGGTCTCGGGCGCCGGTTGGCGGATGACCAAAGAGCTGAAGGCCGGTGATCGACTGCACACCCTTTCCGGGTGGTCGGAGGTCCGCAGCATCAAGCCGGTCGATGAGGGCGAAACCCACAATCTCGTCGTCGCCGATTTCAATACCTATTTCGTCGGCGAAGACCGCATTCTCGTCCACGACATCACCATTCCGCAGATGGTCACCGGTGGCGTGCCAGGAGAACTCGCCATCCGATAACCGCCCGAAAAGGCGCTCCGCCAAAGCCTGTCATCGGTCAGGAACAAGGATCATGATTCGCGTCCCAATTCGAGTGATCTGGATGGTCGCGCTGCAGGCCGTGGTCGCATTTGGCGGCCAGGTGCTTGCGGCCGGCGGAGCGGGGGAACCAAAGACCTCGCCGACCGCATCTCCTGAATCTGCCTCTCCACCAGGCGATTTCGTGCGCGGAGCGATGGCGGCCGAGAGCCGCGGCGACCGGGTCGAACGCGAGCGGCTCGTCGAGCAGGCCCTGGTGATCGCTCCCGACTATGCGCCGGCCCGGTGGTTGGCGGGCCAGGTCCGGTCGCAAGACGAGTGGCTCGCGATCGACAACGTGCTGGAGAAGAACGCTCAAGACGGCGCACTGGCCGAATACCAGAAATTGCGCGCCGTTTATGCCAAGAGCCCCGAGGGAGAGCTGACCCTGGCGCGTTGGTGCCAGAAACATCACTTGATGGACGAAATGCGAGCACACGCCTCGCGCTTGCTGACCGTCCGGCAGAACGATCCCGAGCTGCTCAAGATGCTCGACCTGGTCTGGCACAAAGGACAATTGATCGCGACGGCCGAATTGGCCGAGCGGCGCGAGCGGGACGAACAGACTAAACAGGCGATGCAACATTGGCGGCCGATCATCAGCGC
>DATJTR010000078.1:0-4141 GCA_035503215.1 Pirellulales bacterium | reverse complement strand
TCAGTTTGCCGTCGTCATAGCGAAAACTCGCCAGTTGCGTGTTGGGCGTTTCACCTTGATCGTTCCAGGCAAACCGACCGCCGTGGCTGGTAATGTGGCTGGGAAAGACCGTTTGCTTGCCCATGCCGTGAATGGCCGAGTCGAGAACATGCACGCCGTTGTTCGCAGCCTCTCCCCCGCCATAGTCCCAATTCCAATGCCATTCGTAATGAAAGCGATTCGGATTGAATGGCCGCTCGGCCGCCGGTCCCAGCCAGAGGTTGTAGTTCACGCCTTGCGGAGTCGGCTCGTCGGGCTTGATGCCGATGCTGTTCCGCGGTCGGAAATAGATCGCCCGCGCCGAATGAACTTCGCCGATTAATCCGTCGGCCAGCAGTTTCACCGCCTGTTGCCGGCCGGTGTTGGCCCGGGCGTGCGTGCCGTTGCCGACCACCCGGTCGTATTTCTTGGCGGCGGCGATCATCTTCGGGCCTTCGGCCAGGCAATAGGTCGCAGGCTTTTCGACGTAAACATCCTTACCGGCCTGGCAGGCCCAGATCGTGGCCAGGGCGTGCCAATGGTTGGGAATGGTCAAGATCACCGCGTCGACGTTCTTATCGTCGAACACGCGGCGCAAGTCGGTTTCTATCTTGGGTGGTCCGCCGGCAACCATCTCCACGCGCTCGCTGAACAGTCGCTCATCGATGTCGCACAGCGTCACGATTCGCACGCCTGCCAGCTTGGCGTGGTATTTGATGTGCTCCCGGCCTTGATTGCGGATGCCGATGATGGCGGTACGAATCTCGTCATTGGCGCCAACCGCGCGCGCCCGACGGGCCGCCCTGCTTCCCAGGATGAGCGCCGTTCCCAGCGCGGCCGAAGCTTGCACGAACCGGCGACGGGTCAGCGGAATGGACACGACAATCCTCGGCAATCTGGAATGAAAACCACTGCATCCATGTGACGTAACCACGTCGCCGGCACCACCAGCATAGGTTTCACGTTAACAGCTTTAGCGGCCGAGTTCCATAGAGTGGCCGAAGCGGTCTCGCGGGGGCAAGAGTCGAGTGCAGCATCAAAAAAAGCCGGGGAGTCCGCTGCACGCGGCGCTCCCCGGCTGGCCAAGTCTTTGCAAATCCGCCTCGCCCTGGCGGGCCAGGAAGCACATGCTTCACGGTTCGTTCATTTCCAGCGGAGCACTCAGCACTTTGCCGATCTGATCGTGCACTTGTTCCAGGTGGGCACGACTGTAGCTGTCGAGTTCCACCTTGTCCTTGTTGAGCGCCAGCACGATCCGATCGTCGATTTGCTTTAAGTGCATGCGAGCCAGCGCCCGAGCGTCCGACGGCGAGGGCTGCGAGACATTGGAGAAGATGAAGCCCAGGAATCCGAAGGGATCGTTTTTCGGCCCCAGCACGATCGTCGACAGCCGGCCCAAGTAGGCCCGCTGCAGATTTCGCCGCTGGTTCGAGAAGCCGATCTTCTTCTTTTCCCCCTCCGGTTCTCCGGCCGGGGGCAGTTCCTTCCACACCGCGTCGGTCAGCGTGTCGAAAATCTCAGGCAGCCGGAGAACCTCTTGCCCCTCGGTGGCGTGGGTCTCGGCGTTCTGAATCGTTTTCAGCACTTGCGGATCGAGCAAGCGCGAGAGAACCATCTCCTGAATGGCCAATACACGGTCGTTCAGACTGAATTCGTAGCTGCCGGCCCAAAAAGACATTCCCTCGTCCCAATGTTGCGGTGCCAGTCGTTTCAGCAGCTCGGGCGAGAACTGAAATGCCTGATCCGAGAGAATTTCGTCCTTGAGCACTTTCATGGCTTCGCGTTGCTTGGCCACCGGAATCGGCTCGAAGGGCAATTTGCCATCCGGGTCTTCGCGGTGGGCGCGCGACGTGTATTCGCCGCCGATGTACTGGCTCGATAGAAACGCGGCTTGGGCCAGTTCACCCAGCAACATCGCAAACGTCTGCCGGGCGCGTTGCCAGCCCTCTCCCTTGCCGACCACGCGGTCCTGCAGCTTGTCGAGCGACTGCTTCACCAGGGCAATGCGATGCTGCGAGAATTCGAGCGGATCGCCGAGGTCGAACAGATTCACCCGCGGATCGGGGTTGCGCCAGGTGTCCCCGTCGGTGCCGAACGTCAGCTCGGGTGCCGACGATTTGGCTGCGATCTTGCCCAGTTCTTCGGCTTCGCTGCCGCTCACCGGCTTGTAGGCGTACTCGATCGCCCAATAGTCGTAAGGGCCGATCGTGTCGGAGAAATAATCCCCCTGCTTCTGCCCCTGCAGCGCGAAGTTGGCCGGTGAATAATCCATCACCGAGGCCACCAGGCCGTTCTTGCGGGTGATTTCCGTGTTGTTCAGATCCTTGAGATTGCTGACCGAGCTGGCCTTGAAGTTGTGCCGCAAGCCGAGCGTGTGCCCGACTTCGTGCATCACCACTTCCTTGATCGCCTGGCCAATGAACTCTTGCGGAACCTTTCCGCCCGGCTCGACCGAGCCCTGGGCCGACATCACCGCGGCCATCAGGCCGAGCTGCCGCTGCACTCCGGGGCCCATCATGCAGCATTCGCAGCCCGATCGCGGCTGCATCCAAGCCAGATTCGGCGGCAGGCCGGCGGCTTCTTCCGGATGCTGAGTGTGCTGCGCCTGCAGCGCCTCCTGATACTCGTTGTAGGCATGGTTGAAGACGTCGCGGTTCGCGGCGTATTCAGGAATCTGCGAGGCATAAAGCTTGTAGAACGCTTGCCGTTGTCCCTGGTGCGCCAAACCCATGGCCTCGGGCAGACCCCGGGTACGCAGGTATTCGCTCCGCCAGTAGCGGATCATGCCTTCGTCGAAAATGATGTCGGCATCCAGGATTTGCCCCGTCTTGGGATTGGTCCGCGACGGACCCATGGCAAAGCCGTACGAGGTGGTGATCCAGCGGAAGGTGTTGTAGCGGATATCCTCCGGATCGAAATCGTCGAGGTCGCTTTGCTCGCGCACTTCGATCGCTTCGATGAAGCCCAGCTTGTCAAAGGCCTTGTTCCATTCCAGGATGCCGGCCCGCACGTAAGGGCGATATTCGCGGGGCACCGTCTTCTCGATCCAGAACAGAATCGGTTTCTTGGGCGGCGATTTGTCGGCCGAGGCATTGCTCTTTTCCAGGTTCCAGCGGGTCACGTAGCGGATCTGCGGCGTGTCGCTGATGTCGTTGGAAAAGTCCTTCACCGTACTCAGGAAATGTCCCACGCGGTCGTCGGCCACGCGGGGATGGTAGCCCGAGCCGGGCAGTTTCGACAGACCGTAGTGCATGACGATTTGCACGCCACGCGAGTCGGCAATGCTGTCGCCGCCGAAGAACGAATCGAAGATGCCGAAATACGACCACAGTCCCATGCCGAACACGGCGTTCAGCTCGATCTCGACGTTCTCCTGGAACACTTTGATCTTGCCCCAGGTGCTGCGCGTCCGATCGGGCATGATTCCCATCCGACCCAGGTCGGTCATGAACAGATCGGCCAGGTCGACCAGCACGCGGCTGCCGTGTCCCTCTTCGCTCTTGATCGGCAGCGCCATGATCACGCTGTCGTTGTAGGAAACCTTGAGTGCCTCGGCCTGCGGCGAGCCTTCGTCGGCCTTGAAGCGGATATTTCGGCGAATCACCAGCACGCGATCCGCGGCCCGGCGGAAGCTGATCAGCCATTGGTCTCCGAAATTGAGCGTATTACCTCCCAGGTACATCATGCCCGCACCGCGAGCGATCGAGATCGGCAGAATGAACTCCTGGTTGTATTGATCCTGGCGGATCACCATGAGCAGCTTTTGCTCCGACTCGTTGTAATAAAGGTTGAACAAGCCCTCGAGCAGCTTGCAGCCTTCGGTCACCTTGCTCCACTCGGGAAATTTCTGTTCCGCCCGCGCGGCCGCGCTCTTGGCCGAACTCGCACTGCTGGCCGCTTCCTCGCCACCGGCCGCCGACGCCGCCAGCGTCCAACCGAGGGAAGCCGCCAACGCCAACGCGACGATGCTTCCGCGAAGAACCGCAAACTGGTTGATCCATGATTGCCGTAACATGCCGGCCTCTCTTCTACTTCGATCGAGGGAGGAAAATGCCCAAACCCAGGCCGCCGAGATCCCGCTCACGCTTGGCGGATCGGTCGGTCGGCCGTGGACGACAAAAAA
>DATJTR010000077.1:0-3214 GCA_035503215.1 Pirellulales bacterium | reverse complement strand
AAGCTCAAAGACGAATGGATCCTCCTCAGCGCGCACTTCGATCACCTGGGCATGCGAGGCAAAGTGTTGTATCCCGGCGCCGACGACAACGCCACCGGCGTCGCCATGCTGCTGGAAGTGGCCGAGTATTTCGCTCTCCGCAAGGAGAAGCCGCGGCGAACCATCGCCTTCATTTCGTTCGATCAGGAAGAAACCGGCCTACGCGGCTCGACGTACTTCGCCGCCCATTCGCCGCTGCCGTTTCGTCACTTGAAGGCGTTTCTCACCGCCGACATGCTCGGCCGCTCGATGGCCAACGTCATGGACGAATACGTTTTTGTGATGGGCAGCGAACGCTCGACGCGCCTGCGCCAACTGGTCGAGAAAACGGCCGCGCCGAAGGGACTCAAGATCGGTCGGCTCGGCGCCGACCTGGTTGGCACGCGCAGCGATTATGGTCCGTTCCGCGATCGCAAGGTGCCGTTTCTGTTTTTCAGCACCGGCCAGCATCCCGACTATCACTCGCCCTCCGACCTGCCCGACCGCGTCGATTACCGCAAACTCCAGCGCATCAGCGTCTACATCCGCGACCTGGTGAAACGACTGGCCAACGAAGACGCGGCCCCGTCGTGGAACGAAAAGCCGTTGCCGCCGGATCTCGACGAGATTCGCACCGTGGCCGTGTTGGTCAATCGCGTGCTGAGACGGCAGGATCTCTATCCTCTGCCGGAGAAGAAACGAGAACTGGTGCGGGGAGTGCAGCAGCGGTTGAGCAAGATTCTCGATAAGGGCAAGGTCGCGGTCGAGGACCGCAGCTGGTTGATGTGGAACGCCCGGCTGCTGCTCGTTACTGTATTCTAGGGCGGCGGCTGTCTCGTCACCAACCGATCGTGAATCATCTTGCGCAGCTTGTAGTGTTCGCGATCGTGCATGCCGTCGTGGGTGCTGCGCCAGAGAATGGTGCCGTCCGCGTCGATCAGCACCAGCAAGGGAAAATATTCAACCTGGAACTGCTCTACGACCGGGCAGCGTCCCGGCCCGCCGCCGCTGAGGAGAGTCCGGTAATTGATGCCGTAGCGTCCGCGGGTGGCCTGCACGTGCCGTCGTTGCTCGTCCACGCTTCCTGTCTCGCAGGCGATGCCAACCACTTCCAAACCATAGGGACCATAATCTTTCTGTAACTCCACCAAATGATGGATGGCTTGCAGACAGGGATCGCAGTTGTGATACCAAAAATCGAGCAACGTCAATCGGCCACGGCGATCGCGCTTGTATTCCCAAACGTTCCCATTCAAATCATACAATGCGAAGTTATCCAGTTTGTTGCCATACAAACCGCACGAGGGCACCGGCGTCGGAATGTTGGGCAAGCGCACGGAACCGGGCGGCGGCGGTGGAATAGGCGTCGTCCGCGGCTGGCTTTCCTCCGGCACTTTCTGCCACTGTGGCTCTCTCGGCACGGGCGGCGGCCAGGGCTGGTTGGGAATATCGACGGGGACTGACGGCTTAATGCGCTGGAAATCGCCACTGGCGATGTTGCTGGGATCGAGCGCGCTGCCGCCGTCGGAACTCGCTCCCGAGCTGGTGGCTGGGGAGGGAGCGGCGAGGTTCGCTCGCGGCGGCGGATCCTGCTCGGGCATTTTGATCGGCGCGCCGATGCTGGCAGCGGGTGAAGGCGCTTGCGAGCTTTCCGTCTTCTCGGCACTCTTCTCACCCGGCATCGGGGGAATCGGCGGCAACTTTTCGCTGCTCCCTGGATCGCTCAGTTGAAAAAGCACACTGACTTTGGGCGGCTGAACCCAGGCGACCTGACCGATCAGTTTGTCGCCGTCCTTGGCCCGCGCAATCAATTTGTAGTGGCCGCCGGCTTTTAGGCCGGAAACGGTGAAGAAACCTCCGGGAGTGGTTTCCACCTCCAACGGGGCAATCTTGCTGTCCTCATCTTTTTCGAGATCCTTCACCTGGATGTAGGCTATTTTGACGGGCTGGCCCGTGGATTTGGCGAGGACCATTCCCGCGATCACCCCGTTGGCTTTCGGGAGAGGACCGTCGCTACTGGGTGGAAGGGCCGTCATTTCCGTCTTGGCCGGCGTCTCGGAACCGAGGAACGGCTTGGGATTGTTATTGCGCGCGGTTTGTTTCTTGCCAAAGAGACTACAACCCGCCAGTCCCAGGCAGATAGCCACCAAAGCCACGCCAACCGCGGTGCGCACGGCCCGGCCCTCGACTAGGCACAGTGAACGGGACCTGCAACGGGGCCGCGGTTCTCGTCCGCGCCTGCTCTCCCCGCAGGCGCGGCCTCACTCCGGAGATACCAGCAGCCAAGCGATTCTTCCCGCGCCCTCTCTCGCCGTCAAGGTGGATTTCCCGGCCCGCTTGCGGGGCGAAATGGTCAGTCCGGACCTAGGCGGAAAAGGTAGCAAAGTCCGTGGCAACGAGGCAACGAGGGGAGTTTACGAAACTTGCGCGGCCGATTGGCCGGTTGCCGCGCGAACGGGCAAGCGGATGGTGAACTTGGTGCCGCGGCCGACCTCGCTTTGCACGTCGATGCGGCCGCCGTGCGCCTCGATGATCTTGCGCGTCGTGGCCAGGCCGAGACCGGTGCCGCCGCTGCGCGTCGAATAGAAAGGACGAAACGCCTTGGCCAGCACTTCCGGCGACATGCCTCGGCCGGTGTCGATCAGATCGAAAACCACGCCTTCCGGCTCCGGACGCGCCAACAAGGTGATTTCGCCGCCGGCCGGCATCGCTTGCTGCGCGTTGAGCAGCAGATTGAGAAGCGCTTGTTTGAACATATCGCGGTTCAAGGCGACGGGAGGGAGGTCTGGGGGGATGTAACTTTTGATTTCGATGTTGGCCGACCGCGCCATGGGGCCGAAGAAATCCGTCAACTCCTCGACAACCTCGCCGAGATCCGCCGGCGTCAGCTCCAGATCCTTGACGCGCGCGAAGCGTAGAAACTCATTGGAGATGTCCACGAGTCGTTGGCACTCGTTCTGCAAGCGGAGGATGCGGTCGAGGGCGCGGCGCTCGCGCTGGGTCTGCGGATCTTGGAAGTCCTCGGCCAACAGTTGCAGGTTAAGCCGCAGCGTGCTCAGGTGGTTTTTCAGATCATGCACGAAGCCGCCTGCCAGCTCGGCCAGTTCGACATATTCTTGATTGACCACGATTGGCAACAACAAATCGCAGGCGAGCGGGGTCGCGTAAGCGCCCCGAGCGACGCACTCCGGGGCGC
>DATJTR010000076.1:0-4990 GCA_035503215.1 Pirellulales bacterium | reverse complement strand
TTGGCCGATTTGATCCGCCCGCCGCTGTCGCCGTTGGCCAGATAGACCCAGCCGTCCATCCCCCAGCGCAAACCGTTGACGCGATGTTGCTGGTTGCCAGGGTTGAAACCGGAGAAGATGGTGTGCCGCTCGTCGGCCCGGCCGTCGCCGCTGGTATCGCGGGCGAAGAACAGCTCGCCTTCGGCGGTGACCAACACGCCGTCGCGCCAGGCCATCAGGCCGGTGGGGAAGGCCACGCCGGTGAGAAACTCGGTCGAGCGGTCGTAGCGGCCATCGCCGTCCATGTCTTCGAGAAAGCAGATCCGACCGCCGGGCTTGCCCTGGCCGTCGAGGCCGAGTGGATAGTCGAGCATTTCGGCCACCCACAGCCGTCCATCGGCTCCCCAATCAATGGCCACGGGGTCGAGCACCAACGGCTCGGCCGCGACTTGCTCAATCACGAACCCCTCGGGCACGTGCAGCGAGGCGAGAGCGGCGGCGGGATCGAGCGGCGGCGAAGAATCGTCGGCCCGAGCCGGAAAGGCCCTGAACGCAAGAGCAAGCAGCAGTGCGAGTGCGGGCTGGCGGAAACGGGCCGGCTTCATGCCTTGCCTCCCAAGCGACCCAGCAGTGCCAGCGCCTGATCGTTGAACCGGCTGGCGGCGTCGGTGGTAAACGGGGGCACGTCGACCAGCTTGGGCACGACGATCGCCGCGTACTCGTTGGCGGTGTAGGCGGCCGGATCGGTTAGATAGCCGACGAAGTCGTCGGTGTAGCCGACGCACAGCGTGTCAGCGAATGGCGACGCGCGCCGCAGGGCCAGGCCGTAATAGCTGTAGAGCTCGGAGGAATGGAACAACAGGCCGATCGGGCCAAGCTGCATGGCCGACAGCGGCGTGCGGAGACTAGTGACGGCACGGTCGAATTTCTGGGCGCCGGCGAACCAATCGGCGGCGAAACCCGCGTCGACCCAAACGCCATTGACGCACTTTGCCGGCTCGGCACGAAATTGCCCGAGTTCGCTGTCGAGCCGGGCCATGTCGAACGGCAACACGGCCTCGGCCGCGAGCACGCGCAGCTCGTCGATGCGGACCGATTTCGCGCCGTCGATGGCCGCGGCCAGCCCCTTGTGGACCGCGGTCGCGGTCGGCTCGGCCTTGCCGACCCACAGGCTGCCGTCGCCGGGGTTCACGTCGCCGGCATGTCCTTGTAGATAGCTGGGCGTGATTTTGTGACTTTCCAGGGTGAGGTTGTCGACCAGGCCGATCCAGTCGGGCCCGGAGTTGCCGTCGTTATAGGAGACCGGGTGGTTGGCGAAGTGATACCAAACCAGGTCGGGCTTGCCGCCGCGGCGAATGACGAGGGCGTGGAGCGTGGTGTCGAGCCAGCGGTCGGTGTCGGTCGAGGTGGCGTCGAATTCGACGTCGGTCCGCCAGGGCTTGCGGGTGCGGTTGAAATTGGCCCCTTGGGTGCGGCTTTTGCCGAGCAACAATTCGGCCGAGGCCAGATCGTCCTTGGCCATACCCACGGCGCGGACGATGGCCGCCTCGACCGTGGCCATGTATTCCGGCGAAATGGCGCCCCATTGGCGCAGAGCGCGGAACGTGGGCATGGAATGCGTGTGCGTGGCGGCAATACGCACGTTGGCGGCCGGAATGCCGGTGGCCCGCTCGACGGCGGCCGCGGTGCGCCGCGACATGTCGGTCGAAACGCCGAGAATGTCGAGCGAGACGATGACCGTGCGCGTATCGCCCAGGCCGAACACGATTGCCCGCGCGGCCGCCTTTTGCCGCGTGCCGGTGATCAGCCGCGGCGGTACATGGTGGAAGCCGGCGAGCTCGATGCCGGAGGGAGGCGTGACGTCGACCACCCCCTGCCCTGCCTGGAACTGGGCATTCGCCCCAGCGGCCAGCACGCGCGTGGCGATCCAGGGGGCGGCGGCGACGGCGGTCGCTCCTTTGAGAAAATCACGCCGCGAGCGGGAACGGGATGCATTCGAGGCCATGAGTCACCTCACCTTTTCTTGCTGAGCGCAGGCAGGAACTGGGGGGAGAGATCTTTCGGGTGTAAAAGCAGTAGAACAGGCGCAGCGGCGAGCGGCAAGTTTCTCGCCCTGGGGTCGATCACTTCTCCGCGGCCACGGCGGCCGTCGCTGGGGCCGGTTTGCGGACGTGCAAGAGCAGCGGCAGCGAGGCCTGCCCTCCGCCGTTGCGGGCGGTGAGCTCGAAGAGGCGGTCTTGCTCGGGGACGTCGGCCGTGGCCGAAAGATACAGCGTCCGCTGGGTTTGACCTTCGAGCAGTTGGATGCCGTTGAGCCCGATGTTGTCGACGATCACGCCGAAGGGCAGATTGTCGGGATCAAAGCTGACGATGCCGTTGTCGCCGTTGCGCTCGATCGACAAATCGAGCGTGATGGTGGTGCCCGGGGCGATCGTCAAATCGGCAGGTTTCGGAAATTCGAGTTCGCCACCCGCGCCGACGGTGGGCAATGCAGGTGTTTGGCCCGGGGGAGCCAGGCGGACGATGAGCGGCGGCTTCGGCCCGAGCGCCAGCTTGCCCAGCGCGCCGGAGGAAATCTTCAGCACTTCGCTGCCGCCGATCACGGCGCTGGCCCGCACCTTGGCCCGGGCGGCGTTGGCTTCGGTGGGAGCGGGGGCCGAGGGATGAGCGGAAAGCACGGCACGGGCCACGCGCTGGCCGGCTTCGATCACGATCGGCGACGAAACATAGAAGCCCGGCGGCAGATCGTCGATCTCGACTCGAATCGGGCCATAAAACCCGTCGCGGCGATCGACCGTGATATCCAACCGCTTGCCGCCACCGGCGGGGACCGTGAGATTCTTGGCGTTCACATCGACGGCGAAGTCGGGTTGCGGCCGGCGGACGACGAGCTGGTAGCCCATCGTGGGGCCGTTGAAACCGCGCACGTCGGTCACACGCACCAGGTAGCTGCCATCGGTCGGGGCGGTGAACGTGAGGTGCGAAAACGTGCCCAGGCGTCGCTCGCCGTCGTCGTCGTTTTCATAACGCAGCCGAAAAACAGGCAAGCCGTTGTAGGGCAACTGAGCGGTGACGGGGAAGGCCTGCACGACGTACACCTTCGACGCCAAGGCGTGCGTGCGGGGCGTAGTGTCGAAGTAAGCGAATCGCGCGCCCCCTTCGGGATAGACGTCGGCGTCGGCGTCAGGCCCGCGGCGCTGCTGGTACTGCTTGCAAACTTCGCCTTCCAGATAGACCAGGTCGTCGAGATCGATCTCTTCGTAATTTGCGAACCGCATGCCGCGCGCGTTCGAGTCGACGCTGCGGAATTCTTGCTCCGAATCGCGCACGGCCCGCAGCAGCAGCCGCTCGACCGGCCGGCCATCGGCGGCGAGCACTTCGATCTTGGAGTCGATGGGACGCTGGGCCGGCATGCCTTCGGCCGGGGGCATGGTTTCGATGATCCAGCGCTCGCCGGCTTTGGCCTCGAAGCGGAACAGGTCGGCGTCAACCGCCTGGCCGGCCGTTTCGATTTTTCCCGCGACCACGGCGGGCACCGCAAGCGGCGTGGCATCGGCCGGAGCGTCGTTCGGCTCGACTTCGGCCACGCGCGGAAGCGCGGCCACCGGCGGCTGCTCGCCATACCAGGCGGCCTCGGGGATTTCGGAGATTGGCACCAACGGAGCCTGGTTCGACTCGGCCCGGGCCAGCGGATATTCGGCTTCGCTGCCGTCGAGCCGCGAGACGTAGAGCAGCGAACTGTCGGGCGAAATCGCCATCGCCGCTGGCCAGTCGGGCTGGGCTTCGAGCGTGCCGCGGAGCGACATCGTCGGGGCGTTCCAGATTTGAATCTGCTTGTCTTCGCCGGCCGAAACCAACGTCTGGCCGTCGCGAGAATAGACCAGTTCCAGAATCGCCGCCTCGTGAGCGAACTTCGAGATGGCCAGCGGATTCGTGTTCTCCTTGGCGTCGGCACTCACCTCCCACACGCGGATGCGATTGTCGACGCCGCCGGCCGCGACGCGCCGCCCGTCGGGACTGAAGGCGACGGCGTACAGTTCCTTGAGCGATTGCGAAAGCGTGTCGAGGCGCGTGCCGGTGGCCACGTCCCACAGCTTCACCGTGCGGTCGCCGCTGGCGCTGGCCAGCACGCGGCCGTCGGGGCGAAAGGCCAGATCGTAAACCGCGTCGTTGTGGCCGGTGAGCGTGCGCAATTCGGCCCCCGTGGCCACCTCCCAGAGTTTAATTTGCTGGTCGTAGCTGCCGGTGGCCAGTAGCTTGCCGTCGGGACTGATGACCACGGCATACAGGCTGTCGCGGTGGCCGGTGAACGTGCGGACTAGCGTGCCGTCGGCCACGCGCCACAGACGGACTTCGCCCACCAGGCCGGGCTCGCCGGCCGCGGCGGCCAGAAACATGCCGTCGGGAGAGAACGAGACGCTGGTCACGCGGCCCCGGTGGCCCGCGAGCTGGCCGATTGCCTGGCGGTCGGAGCGGCGGACCAATTCGACGGCGCCATAATGCGCTTCGGCCAACAAGCTGCCATCGGGAGAACAGGCCAAGGCCGTGGGAGGATCGACGACCGCCACGCGCGGCGCGATCTTGGGGACGACGAGCGTCGTCAGATCGGGCTCGGCCCCTTCCGGCCCTTTCGCCCCGGCGTCGATCCAAGCGCTTAAGAGGGCGATTTCGTCGGCCGACGGCTTGGCTTCGTCGTCGGGAGGCATCGACGGCTTGGCCTTGCCCGTGAGGACGCGAACCAACAGGCTGTCGGCACTGCGGCCCGCAGCGACGACGGCGCCATGTTCACCCCCTTCGAGGATTTTGGCGTACGACTCGAGGACGAGGTTGCCGTCGCGATCGTCGGAGTTGTGGCAGCCGGTGCAGTATTTCTTGAAGACCGGCGCCACTGCGGTGGCGTAGTCGGGCTCGGCGGCCTGGGCAGCCGCGGCGGCCAGCAGAACGGCGACGAAGAACGAAAGAAAACGCATCATGATCGGAATCGCGGGGTGGGGATTCGTATCGGGGCGGG
>DATJTR010000075.1:0-3383 GCA_035503215.1 Pirellulales bacterium | reverse complement strand
CCGGCTGAAGGACAGCGTCGCCTCGCGGTCCGGCTGCGATGCGTCCCCAGGCCCGAGGGTCGCAACCGGCGCCGATTCTTCGGCCGCCAGAAATGCCGGCCCCCACGAGAGCGCGGCGAGACCCACGCTCGCGATCAACAGGATCGTTCGCAAACCGCCGGCGAAGAATGACGACATCTTGTAGCCCTCCTTCCCCGCTATCCTCGCAAACCGACCGGCGCATTGCAACGCGATTGCCGTGCCGGTGCGGTTGCGCGAGAAGGAGTTGCCGCGGCGGGACAGGCAGACGGCATGTCAGGCCTCGGCTTGGCACTCCGCAAGCCAAAGCCGGCGTTGCTCGAACGAGCCGGTTAGGTGAAGGCCTGACCTGCGCGAATTGCCCGTTGTGCCGAGCTAGCGGTGATGTCCACCACCGCCGTGATGTCCCCCGCCGCCGTGGTGCCCGCCTCCGCCGCCGCCATGATGCCCGCCCCCGCCGGCCGGGTGGCCACCGCCATGGTGGCCGCCGCCGGAATGGCCGCCCCCCGAATGCGCCTGCCGGGCGCGGGTCATCGCCGTCAGGCTGGCTTTGGCCGATCGGGCCGAAGATTTCGAACTGGCCGTGTGCGTGCTGGCATGCTTGCCCTTCGCCTGCTGACCGGCCGAGCTGCCGCCGGTGTGAGTTCCAGTTGCGTGGTCTCCGGTCGCATGGTGCTCCATTTTGTGGTTCGCGATGTGGGTCGCGTTCTGAGCGGAATCGCCTTTGCCCGCGGCCGACGGCGTTTCGTGCGGGCTGCCGTGAGCCAAGGCCGTCGACCCCATTTTCGCGTTCGCGCGGTCGGCGTGAATCGCGGGAGTCAGGCCGACCAGGTTCGACGAGCCCGGCCCGCGGGTGAGCGAGGGATTGGTGATGTTCGTCGGAGGGGTGAAGCCCGAGGTCGCCGCCTGCGGCACGAAAACGGTCCCTTGCCCCAAGGGCATTTTGAGCTGGCTCGACAGTCCGCTGCCCAGAATCACCCCGCCCGAGGCCGAGCGGGTCAGTGGCATTTGCATGCTTATGCTGCCGCTCACTCCTTCGTGGCCGGCGACGGTTGGGGTCGCCGTCGAGTGGTTTCCGCCACTTGGCGTCGCCGTTCGGTTGGCTGGATGATTCACGGCCGCGACTGGCACGCGTTCGACGACGACGCGCGGCCGCGAGGCATAGCCGCGGTAGCCGTAGCCGTGGCGGCCATAGCCCCGGCCATAATGCGGATAGGCCCGGCCCCGGGTGCGGCGATTCGCGGCATAGACCTGTCGCCAGGCCGCGTTGGCATTGGCGACCGCATTCAGAAAGTAATTGTCGAACTGAGGCGGCGTGACGTGGTTCGTGTCGGTGATTTGGTTGGTGGCAAATCCGCCCGCCGGGGCGATCATTCCCCGTTGCCCGAGCGGGCCGCCGCGCATGAGCTGGGCGTTCTGCGCGCCAAAATTCAGGTTCCCGCCGTGCCCCAGCAGGCCCGATCGTCCCAAGTCGGCGATCGACGAGTCGGTCAGGAGCTGGGCGGTGCTGAATTCGGTGCGGCTGAGCACGCCGTTGTGGTTGCGGTCCGCGGAGTCGAAAATCTTTTGGGCCATCACGTCGAGGTCAAGATTGCCGAGGCGGTGATTCGCCGCCAGCACGTTTCGGCCCGCGTTCTGTGCCCGGGCAGTTCCGGCGGCCACGAGCGTCACGCCGAGCAGTGCCGTCGCGGCCAGCAGGCGCGCGAGCGCGGCCGGGAAAAACCTTCGCATGGTGGATAGCTCCTCGACTTTTCCGCGTGGGGTGGGGCGGAATCCGTCTCCGGCCAGAGCTGGCCAATCGTTCATCTTAGTGCAGCCACGGTCAGCGTGGTACGCTCGGTCGGCAAATGCTCCGCGGCGTTCGGGGGGATTGGTCTGGACCAAGCTCGGGGGTGGGACAAACATGAGCAGCGCGACCGAACGTGACGAACTTTCAGCCACGAACTAAAAACCCCGCCCAGCGCCAAAAGTTTCTGTTGGCACGCTGCATGCCCCCGAATTGGCTGGCCGGCACCTAAAGAAATCTTCCGGCGAACACTCGATGCGGATCTTCGTCTACGAATTCGTGACCGACGGCGGCTGGAGCAAGTTTTACGGCCAATCCCCCCCGCCAAGCCTGGCGGCCGAAGGGCGGGCGATGCGCGACGCCGTGGCCCAAGATTTCGCCGCGATCCCCGGCACCCAAGTGCTAGGTCTCGACGAGGCCGGCGCGGCGGAGCAGCCCGCCTTTCAAGCCGCGGCCCGAGAGGCCGATTTCACGCTGATCATCGCCCCCGAGTTCGATGGCCTGCTGGCCACCCGGCATCGCTGGGCCGAGGCGGCCGGGGCCCGGGTGCTCGGCGGCGATCGGGCCGCTGTTGAGCTGGCCGCCGACAAACACCGCACGGCCGCGCACTTGGCCCGCAGTGGTTTGCCTGTTCCCGTCGGTCGGCTCCTCGACACCGGCGATCCCCTCCCGGCCGATTTTCCCTACCCGGCCGTGCTCAAACCGGTGGCCGGGGCCGGCTCGCTCGGCATCCGCTGGATCGACGAACCGGGCCGATTGCCGGTGTTGCCCGCGGCGGGGGGCCGTTGGCGTTTGGAGCGGTTTTGCGCCGGCATGGCAGCCAGCGTCGTGCTGCTTTGCGGCCCTGCCGGAATCGAAGCTCTGCCGGCGTGCCGACAACGCTTGGCCGATCCGGCGCGGTTTCCGGATGAGCCGTTCGCCTACCGCGGCGGCGAGTGTCCGCTGCCCGCCCCATTTGACGAACGTGCCCGGCGTTTGGCCCAGCGCGCCGTGCAATCGCTTGCAACCGTGCCGGCCCGGCCGCTGGGTTGGCTGGGCGTCGATCTCGTGCTGGGCGCCGATCCCGGCGGAGCCGACGACGTGGTGATCGAAATCAATCCTCGCTTGACCACTTCGTACGTCGGCTTGCGGCGATTGGCCGAGGGCAATCTCGCGGCCGCCCTGCTGGCCGCGGTGCGCGGCGAGCCCGTGAGGTTGTCGTTCCGCCCCGGGCCATTACAATTCGCTCCCGACGGAGCCACTCAATACGGCCACGCCGAAGCCGGAGCCCGTGTCCAGTAGAAGGTTAGGCACGTCGCGCAGCACGTGCCGGCCGGCCGCTCCGGAACGAGAGTGGTTTTCATTTAGAATCTTTTCGGCGAGAGCGCGTGATGCGGCTGCTGGCTTTCGATATCGGCGGCGCGAATTTGAAGGTCGCCGACGGCCAGGGATTCGTGGCGAGCCGCCCGTTTCCGCTCTGGCGACAGCCAAACGAACTGGCCCCTGCGCTTGCCGAACTGGCCGCCGCCGCCCCCGCGGGCGAGCGCTGGGTGGCGACGATGACCGGCGAGTTGGCCGATTGTTTTGCCACGAAGGCCGA
>DATJTR010000074.1:0-6765 GCA_035503215.1 Pirellulales bacterium | reverse complement strand
CCCATTCGGCACGTGGACGTGCAACCAGAGGCGGCAGGGACTACACCACCACCGGATCGCCCGATCGCGGACCCGAAACCGCAGTTCAATCTCGCCCCGCGCCGCCAGTTCGATCAGGCCGCAGTTGGCGTAGGCGGCATGGATCAAATCGACGTCGGCAAAGCTGTCGACCTGGCAACCGTGGGAATTCACGTCACGACTTCCCGGATGGCGAGCCATCGTCTCAACGATCTGCCCGAATCGGCAGCGCAAACGCACGCGCTAGTCGACGGCGGGAGCCGGCGGGCCGGAATTGGCCTGATCGTTGGTCGCCCGGTCGATCTCTTCGGCCGCCCGGATTTGGATCCGCTGGATCTTGCGCGCGGTGTCGATCGTCGAGGTCAGCAGGTTCTTCCAGTCGGCCTGGACGGAGACCAGCTTCTTTCCGAGCGCCTCGAGGTAGGTGTGGATGGCCTTTTGTTCGACCAGAAACTTCTCTCGATCGGCCGAGAGGGCCGTGATTTCGCCTTCGCGGAACTTCACGTTCTCGTCGGCCTTCTTCTGAGCGGCTTCGATCCGCCGCAAATCGTCTTGGGTCGTGGCAATCGTCGAGGCCAGCAGCGCCCGCTCGATCGCGCTTTGATGGAAGAAGAATTCGTAGTCGCGCAAGGGACGATCGGGCTTGGCGAATTCCTCGAGGGCGGCAGCTTGCTTACCCGGCAGGAGGGCGCGGCGCTCTTCGGGGGTCATGTTGGCATACAGCTTGGCATCGTCGACCGGCATGACGGCATACAGAGTCCAGGGGCCCTGAGCTTGGGCCAGCCGCTGGCTGTCTTCTTCGGTCAACGGCAGAATGGGGGCAATTTCGATCGTTTGGGCCTTGCCATCCCCGTTGGTCACCTTGAATTCGCCCAGGTATTTGCCCCCTTCGGCCACCGGCTTTTGCTGGAAGGCGAAGAGGACCATGTTCGTGACGATGTCGTGCGGCACGGGGCTGGCGATCGTGAGGGTGCAGGCGCCGGTTTTGGGATCGACCTTGTCGGCGGTCACCTTGAACCAGACGGTGCCGCGGCCGACGACGGCGCGGTGCAATTCGGCCCGCAACTGATCGATGCCGGGCTCGACGATCTCGGCGCCGTTTTCGACGCCGTTTTGGATGACTTCGTTTTCTTTTTGGACCTCGTGGATGGCCTTTTCCCAGGCCTGCACGGTTGAGCGCCAAGCCTGATGAGTCTTGAGCGTGCGGGCCGAGAGATAGACCATGGCCATGCTGGCTGCGAAGACGAACCAGGCCAGAATCACCTGGTAGACGCGCCACGTCTTCGAGGCCATGTAGGCCAGGAAGAAGCTGGCCAGCACGAGCAGCAGCGCAAAGATTTCCAGCACTGTCGCCATGCGCGTTCGATCACAGTCGGAGAGTTAGAGGATCGGTACGAAGCCGCCGCTCGGCGCGGCACGCCGATTCGAGCGAGCAGGGCCGCGCAGGCAGGGGACCCGGGCGGCCGCAATCGTGCTAGGTCGTTTTGCGCAGAGGACTTGCGCCCTCGATCACGCCAAGTTCGATCATAAAAGCGGTGCGCGTGAGTGTCAAGCTCGGTCGGTTTGCGCGACGCGTCGCCGTGAGCCGGCCATTCGGGTGCGCGGGATTGTAGCGATCAAAGGGCGCAAAGCGGCGGTTTTCGGCCGTGTGATGGAGCTAGCGGGAGGCTGCGGAGCACCCGGCTGCCCAAGGCTGCCTAGCGCCCAAATGCTGATTGCCTAAGCGCGGCGCAGCGCTCACGTTTCAGCGCTTTGCTTCTTGCCGGGCCGCCATGGCGAGCGCGACCAGATACGGCACCGGTTCGCTCCCCAGCGCGTTCAGCACCGTGCCGCCGGCGGTGAAGGTGTGGGTGACGTGGTCGGGCTGGCCGTAACGCTCCAAGGCCGTGCCCCCTTCGCCGCCACCGATGTAGACTTCCACCCCGGCATCTTTGAGCCGTTTGAGCTCGCCGATGAACTTGCGCGTCCCTTCTTCGAAGCGGGCGTCTTCGAACATGCCGAACACGCCATTGTGGAAGGCGACCTTGCGGTCCTTGCTTGCGGCGGCGATGAACCGGCCAATCGCTTCGGCGAAGACCGCGGAGCTCTTGGGCCCAATGTCGAACTGCTGGTCTTGCGGGCCGATCGTGTCGCTGGCCTGGCCGTGTTGCAGAATGGAATCGATCGGCAGCACGAACTCGATCCCTTTCTTCCGCCCTTCGGTGAGCATCCGCTTGGCTTGTTCGATGCGCTCGCGGGGAATGAAATAGGGCTTGTCGCCGTGGGCCGGATCTTCGGCCACGCCCAGCGAGCACGACTTGCCGGCCAATTCGGCGTCGGCCTTTTTCAGCGCCATGGCGAGCGAACCGGCCGTGAAGATGACCCGCGCCGAACCGCGGCCGATGACCGCTTCGAGATCGTCGAGCTTATCGATCTTGATGCCACTGAACACAACCAACTGCGCGGCCAGACAGCGCATCATCGGACCGTCGAACTGTTCGGCCACGTAGGCCCCCAGGGCCACGCGCTGCATGGCCGCGGGAACGATCGTGCTGGAAGAGTCGAGACTGCCGGCCGACAGGCCTTCGTTGACGTAGACCTTGGCGACCTTGGCGGCGAATTCGTTGGCCAGCTTGGCCAGCGGTTCGGCCAGCCGCGGCAGGTCGTCGGGCTTGGCCTTCCAAAGGACGCGCTCGATGTCGTATTGACGAGCGTTTTCCAATAGCAATACCGAACCCGGCGCCGCGGCCGCGATTTGCTGCTGCACGCGATCGCGAATCGTGGAAGTCGATTCGTCGAACCAATCGATCACCAGCGGGACCGAGATGCCCAACAGCTCGCCCAGCCGTTTGCCGATCGGACCGAGCGATTGCTCGGGCTTGCGGCCGATGTGGCCGAAAACGATCTGCTTCCAGCCGTGGTCGCGGCCGAACTTCAAGGTCTCGACCATCGAACGCAAGCGGATGTCTCCCTCGCCGATCTTGGCGCCGGGCTTGGCGTCGACGTCGCCGCGGACGAGCACGGGCGTGCCCGACGGCACGTCGGCCAGCGATTTCAGGCGCGGAACGGCGGCCAGATAATCGGCCAAGGTGCTCCAAGGTCGCTCGCGGACCCCCAGCAGGGTCTCGCACCATGCCAGCATCGAATCACGAGTCACGGCCATCGATCGCACACCTCCCGAGAAACACGCATTTCCCCCGCCGCCACACGGCGCCGCGGGCACCAAACAGCCTGCCAGGCTGATCCATCGAGCCATCAATGTAATGAAGCGGCGGCGCGGTTGCCAATGGGCGGGGAGAAGCGGAAAAATGGCGGTTTTGCGCTAATCTTGGCCCGTGGTCCTGTGGCTCGGCCTGCCCGGCCACGGCCCGCTTCGCTACACTCTGGGGGGTCCGTGTCTTTGTGTCCTGGCGCATCCGCCAGCTACCGCGACTCCATTCTCAGCATTCCTCCCGCATGATTTCGCACTCCGTCGACGCGCCGCCGCTCCCCTTGCTGATTACCGGCGTGGCCGGTGTGGCCGGCTATAACGCGGTCGATTATTTCCGCCGCCGCTACCCGGGCCAGGTGATTGCGCTGCGGCAGCGGGACAACTGGCGGCTGGTGGGGGACGGGATCGTGGTCTGCAACGCCGAAGACCGCGACGGACTGGCAAGGCTGTTCGCCGAGCACCGCTTCCGCTCGGTGCTCGATTGTGCCGGCAACTGCGCGCTGAAATCGTGCCAGCTTGATCCAGCGATGGCCTGGCGAATCAATGTCGCGGGCGTGGGCAACCTGGTCGACGTGGCCGAGCAGTACGACGCCCGGCTCGTTCACCTGTCGGTCGATCTGGTTTATTCCGGCCTCGGCAATGGCGGGCACGTGGAAACCGATCCCACCGATCCGGTGACGGTCTACGGAGAAACGATGGTCGCGGCCGAGGAATTGATTTTGGAGCGGATGCCGGCGGCGTGCATCTTGCGGATCTCGCTGCCGATGGGCATCAGTTTCAACGGCCACGCGGGGGCGATCGATTGGATCGGTTCGCGGTTCAAGAAGGGCAAGCCGGCCACGCTCTACTTCGACGAGATTCGCACGCCCAGCTATACCGATTGCATGAATATGCTGTGCGAGGTGGCACTGGCCAGTCAACTCGCCGGTTTGTACCACGCCGGCGGGCAGCGGCGGCTGAGCTTGTTCGAGATCGCGCAGATCGTGAATCGCGTCGGCGGCTACGATCCGCATCTGCTGCACGGCTGCAACCGCATCGAAGCGGGACCGGTTCCGCCGCGTGCCGGCAACGTGTCGCTCGATTCGAGCAAGCTGGCCGCGGCCCTTGGTTACGACCCGCTCGACGCGTGGCCGTTCGACCGGCGGTACGTGCCGACGCACCGCCGCTGGCATTTCGAACGGCCGGCCGATGAGCCGGGCTCGGCGGAGCTGCTGGCAAGCATTCTCTATCGCAATCCGCGTCGTCACGCAGCGCGGTTGGCGGCCGTCTAACAAGTTGCGCGAGCACACTCGCTGGCTCCGGGCGCGCGAAAATGGCGCGTTTGGGAAAACTCGGATTGACCCCGGCGCGCGAAAACGGTTATAAGCCGGGCGACGTCAAGCCCCGGGCCTCCAACCCTCCGCGCGCTCCCCGCGCTCTTGAGCAGCCATGAGCCTTCTGGCCCGCTACATCCTGAGCGAAGTGATCCAGGTGTTCGTGGTGTCGGTGCTTGCGCTGACGGCGGTGTTCTTGCTGTGTGGCGTCGGCAAGGAGGCCTACAACAACGGTTTGCCACTGTTGGCGATCTTGCGGCTGACGCCCTATTTGCTGCCGACAGCCTTGCTGTTTGGCGTGCCGGCCGCGCTGTTGTTCGCGGTGACGACGGTCTTTGGCCGGATGTCGGCCAGCGGCGAAATCATCGCCATCAAGGCGCTGGGGATCAGTCCGAACGCCGTGTTGATGCCGGTCGCCGTCTTCGCGGTGCTACTCAGCCTGGCAACGTTCTGGCTGAACGACATCGCCTTTTCGTGGGGCGAGATCGGCTCGCGGCGGATCGTGGTCGACGCCTTCGAAGAAATCGCTTACGGGATGCTCAAGAAGCGGGGCTCATTCAATTCGCCTGCGTTTTCCGTGCTGGTGCAGCGGGTCGAAGGGCACACGCTGATCAACGCCACGTTCAAGTTTCAGGAATCGGCCGGTTCCGCCGCGACGACGCTGGCGGCCGAGGAAGCCGAGTTGCGGTCGACGCCGGGCACCGGCGTGTTGACGGTCGTCTGCCGGAACTGCCGCGTGGAGTCGGCGGGCCAAACATACGAATACATCGGCACCTACGATTACGAGATACCGCTCGCCGATTCTTCGGGCGATCCCTATGCCAAGGCGAGCGCGTCGAAAGTGCCGCTCTCCGTGCTCCCCAAACGAATCACCGATCAAGTCGCGCAGATCGAGCGGCTGCAGCAGGAGATTGGCGCCGAAGTCGGCTGGCGATTGGCCAACGGCGAATTCAACCGAATGGGGGCCCAGGCGAAGGAACAAATCGAGCGCGTCGAGAAGGCGAAACGCGAACTCGCCCGCATGCGCACCGAGCCGTGGCGGCGTTGGGCCAACGGATTCAGTTGCCTGGTCTTTGCCATGGTGGGCGTGCCGATCGCCATTCTCCGCCGCCATTCAGACGCCTGGGCCAGCTTCTTCGTTTGCTACATGCCGATCTTGATCGTCTATTACCCGCTGCTGACGATCGGCGTCAATCATGCCAAGATTGGGAGCTTGCATCCCTCAGTCGTGTGGCTGGCGAACGGCGTGCTGGCCGCCTGGGGCGCGTGGCTGCTGCGCAGAGTCTATCGCTATTAGATGCAAAGCGCGGTGCGACAACGCGCCTTAGCACGTTGCGTCTGGGCGCATCTCGGCCGGCGGCACGTCGAGCCCTTCGGTCACGCGGAGGCGACCCACGGTTAGCTCGTCGATTTCCAGCTTGCGGATGCGGGCGCGGCCGATCACGAGCCGCCCGATGACCACGGCTCCCAAGGCGATTGCGCCCAGCGCGACAGCCCCGACGGCCAGCGCTCCCACGGATTGGGCGCCGACGGCCACACGTTTGAAACGGCGCTCGGCAACGGGGGCAGAAACTCGATTTGCAACATGCATCGCTGCACTCTCACGGAGACGGATCAGCAACCACGGCGGCTGTTCGAGTATAGCTCACTCCACGGAGAGACGGGCGCCCGAGGGGTTGGCGAGATGGAGAGTGCGGTCCAGCGAAAAAACCGGAACACCCGAATTGCCAACGCGAACCGGCGGGGGCGTTTATACCCACGCCGGTTCCAACTGGTAGGCGACGAGGCCGCGGGACGTTAGTGGGTCGTAGCGGCGGACGACGTTTCGATGCTGTGCACGAATTGCCAGTGCGCGCCCGATGCGGCGGCCAGTTCGACTTGCACGGTTCGGGCATCGGCCTGGGCGGCACGCGAGCGCGTGCGGCCCGCTTTCGTGTCGGCTTGCAGGCGATCGATGGCGGCCAAAGCGGCCTGGCGATGCTGGTGTTCGCGGTTCAGGTATTTCTCCGCTTCCGCATTGTTTTTGTACTCGCTAGAAAGCTTGGCATACGACTGGTTCGCCACCGCGAGATCGCTGCGCAGCTCGCTAGCATGGTTCTGGATCGTGGCCAGCGACAGCGTGGGTGGCTCGACCACGCTCGAACTGGCCCTCATCGGAGCAGGTTGGCGACTGAAGCTGCGCTGCGGAGCGACGGCTGCGGGCACAGGCGCGTTTTCCGCGGTTCCGCCCGGCAGCTCCTCAGC
>DATJTR010000073.1:0-2923 GCA_035503215.1 Pirellulales bacterium | reverse complement strand
CCGAAATGTGCGGATGCTCGAACCGGCTGGGGAAGTGTTCCAGCCGCACCGGGCCAGAATCGCAGAGAATCGTGGCGTATTCGATCACGTTGGCCAGTTCGCGAACGTTGCCCGGCCAGCGGTGCCGCTGCAAGGCTTCGAGCGCCTCGGGGGTGAACAAGTCCTGGCTCTCGACTGCCGTCTGGCGAAAGCGCGCCATCAAGTGAGTGGCCAGCTCGGGAATGTCTTCGGTGCGGGCACGCAGCGGCGGCAGCGGAATCTCGAAGGTGTTGATGCGGAACATCAAGTCTTCGCGAAAATCGCCGTCGTCGACCATGTGCTGCAAATCGCGGTGCGTGGCACACACGACGCGAACGTCGACGGTGAACGAATCGTTTTCGCCGACGCGGCGGACCTCGCCGCTTTCCAAAAACCGCAGCAGCTTGGCCTGCATCGGCTTGGGCAACTCGCCGATCTCGTCCAAGAACAGCGTGCCGCCGCTGGCCACCTCGAACAGGCCGACGCGGTGCTCGTCGGCGCCGGTGAAGCTACCCTTGCGATGGCCGAAGAGTTCGCTTTCGATCAAGTGCTCGGGCAGCGCCCCGCAGTTGACGGCGACAAAGGGCATGTCGGCCCGGGTGCTCTGATCGTGTACCGAGCGGGCGACCAGCTCCTTGCCGGTGCCGGTCTCGCCGAGCACGAGCACGGTCGAGTCGGTCGGGGCCACCTTGGCGATGAGCTTACGGACCTGGCTGATCGCCGATCCGTGACCCACGAGCTGCGACTTGCCCTCGATTTTTTCCAAGCGGCGTTTGACGGCCAGATACTTGTGCGTCAGCTCGCGCTTGGCGGCCACGCGGCGCAGCAGGGCCTGCAGGTCGACCAGCTTGCAAGGTTTGGTCAGGTAGTCGAACGCCCCGTGCCGCAGCGCGGCCACGGCCGTTTCGAGCGACGATTTGCCGGTGAGCACGACCGCCTCGGTTTGCGGCGACAGCTCTTTGGCCTTGGCGATCACTTCGATGCCCGACAGGCCGGGCATGTCGAGATCGACCAGGATGCAGTCGTAGGTGTTCATTTTCAGCGCGGCCACGGCGGTCAGCCCGTCGGGGCAGATCGTGGCTTCGTGCCCCATGCGGGGCAATTCCAGGCTCATCAATTCCTGGAGCGATTTTTCATCGTCGGCGAAGAGCAACTTCAGTTTGTCATGCGGCTTGGTAGCGATGGCTCGGCTCCTTCTGCTGCTCGGCGGTGGGCAGGACGACGCGGAACTGCGATCCGCGGTCGGGCCCGTCGCTGTGGACATCGATGCGGCCTTCGTGATCGGCAATGATGCGGTAGGTGATCGACAGCCCTAGTCCAATCCCCTGCCCCGTGCGGCGGCGGGTGAAAAACGGCTCGAACAGATGTTCGCGGACTTCGTCGGACAGCCCGCAGCCGTTGTCGGTAAAAACCATTTCGACCTGCTGGCCCGCGCCGCGGACTTCGACCACGACGCGCCCCCCTTCCAGCACGCTGTCGAGGGCGTTGGTCACCAGGTTCAGCACGACCTGTTTGATTTGCTGCGGATTGACCGAGGCAAACACTGGCCCGCCCGGGACGAACTCGACGTGCTTGCCGTGATATTTGTCGAGGTGGCCGACCATCAGGATCACGCCGGCCACCAGCTCGCGCAAATCGGTGTGCTGCCGCTTGGTGTCGCCAACGCGGGAAAAATCCAAGAGCCGCTCGGTGATGCCTTTGCAGCGAAAGGCTTCCTTCTGGATCATCTGCAGATAGTTGCGAATCACCTCGCGGTCGGCCTCGCAGCTCGCCTCGGGAGGCTCGGCCAGCCGGCTTTCCAGTGATTCGGCGCACATGGCGATCGAGGCCAGCGGATTGTTGATTTCGTGGGCCACGCCGGCCGCCAGAAAACCGACGCTGGCCAATTGCTCGCTGCGCACCACCTGCTTGGTCCGCTCCTGCACCTGCCGGTCGAGATCGTCGCGGATGGCCTGAAATCGGGCGGTCATGTCGTTCAGCGCGTCGGCCAGTTCGGCCATTTCGTCGCACGTATTGAGCGCGATGCGATAGCTGAACTCGCCGGCGGCCATGCGCCGCGAACCTTTGACCAGCACCCGCAGCGGGCGGAAGACCCAGGTGTAGAACAGGCGGATGAAAACGATCAACAGCACCACGGTCGAAATCGAAGTCACCCAGGTCAGCACGATCCAGGCGCGATACTGCGAATGGACTTCGTCCTTGAGCAGTTCCATCCGCCGGAACAGATAGTCGGGCAGTTCGACAACCAACGCTTGCAGCCGCAGCAATCGCAGGTCGAGCGCGGCGGCCTGGCGGTCGTCGTCGATCCAGGTTTCGCTCTGGGCGACGGCATCGATGGCGGCCAGGCAGCCGTCGATCTCGACGACATTGAGCTGTTCTTGCTTGCTGTCGTCGAGGCCGTGCGAGCCGGAACCGTTGTCGTCGAGCTTGGCCCGATATTTTTCCAGGGTTTGGTGGATCGTTCGCAGGGCCTCGACGAAGATTCGCGTGATGCCGTCCTTGTCGAACGGGGGCAAATGGGGATCGAACTTGGCGACTTCGTGCCCGCCCCGGACTTCGCCGATCATGATCCGCAGATTGGCGACCTGCTGGCTGAGGGCCGAGGCCAGCGGCAGCTCGGCGGCGCGACTGTCGAGGGTGCGGACGAGGCTGCGATAGGCGTACGGCCCGCGAAACGCGCTCCAGCCGAGCGCGCAGACGATCACCAGCAGCAGTGCGATGCCGGTGAGCACCTTATTGCGAATGGGCCAGCGCTTGAGCAAGGTTGCCGCCTCCGTGTTCGCCCGCCGGCAGTGCTAGCACCTGCCGGTAATGTGGGGGGCGAAGTGTAGCAAGGCGACCAGACCGGCGGAAGGCGGGTATCGGCCGGCCGGAGTCGGAGAATTGCCGAGAACCCTGCCAGCGA
>DATJTR010000072.1:0-3714 GCA_035503215.1 Pirellulales bacterium | reverse complement strand
CGACCGCTCGGTCGTGTCGCTCGACTTGAACAAGGTCGGCATGGACCAGCCCACGCTCAAGGCTTTCCGCTCGGTGATGCACAAGCCCAACGGCATCATCCTGGTGACCGGTCCGACCGGGTCGGGCAAGACCACCACGCTGTATTCGGCCCTGTCGGAGATGAACGACGTCAAGGAGAAGCTGATCACCACCGAGGATCCCGTCGAATACGTGCTCGAGGGGATCATTCAGTGCGAGATCGACGCGTCGATCGGCAACACGTTCGCCGCCTGCTTGCGGTCGATTCTGCGGCAAGATCCCGACCGCATTCTGGTGGGCGAAATCCGCGACACCGAAACGGCCGAAATCGCCGTGCAGGCGTCGCTCACCGGCCACATGGTGTTCAGCACGTTGCACACCAACGACGCCCCGAGCACGGTCACCCGTCTGCGCGACATGGGCGTCCCGGCGTTCCTGATCACGGCCACGGTCGAGGCCATCCTCGCCCAGCGGCTGGTGCGGCGCATCTGCTCGAAGTGCCGCGAAGTCACCGTCCCCAGCGCCGACACGCTGGCCGATCTGGAACTCACTTCGGCCGACGTCGCCGGCCGCACGTTCTATCGCGGGCGGGGCTGCGACACCTGCAACAACACCGGCTACAAGGGACGCGTCGGCTTGTTCGAGCTGATGATCATGAACGACGATCTCCGCGACATGGTCATGCGCAACGCCTCGCGCGACGAGCTGCGCGACGTCGCCCGCGGCTTCGGCATGGTCACCCTCCGCGACGCCGGCATGGCGGCGGTTTACGATGGTCTGACCACCGCCGACGAAGTCATCCGCGAAACCATTCAGGAAGCATAACAAGCCAGGGCAGCGGCCCCGGGGGGCCGTCGCAGTTCGGGTCGAATCGGTCAAAAACGTTGCACGTCGCTCGATCAACACAAATCTCGCTCAGCACGAACTCCCACTAGCACAGGGCGATTTCCGCCATGCCTACCTATCAATTCGAGGCACTCGACCGCACCGGAAACGAAATCCGCGACGTCTTGGAGGCGGCCAGCGAGGAAGAAGCGCAGGTCACGATCCAGAAGATGGGGTACTTCATCACGAAGATCTCCGTCAAAAAAGCCAAGAAAGCGGCCGCCAAAAAAGGGGGCGACGGACGCAAACGGGCGATGGCCATCGGCGGCGTCAAACCCAAGCAATTGACCACCTTCACCCGCCAGCTCTCCATCCTCCAGGACGCCGGCTTGCCGATCTTGCGCAGCCTGAAGATTCTCGAACAGCAACAGGTGCCGGGCCGCCTGAAAAACAGCCTGATGGACGTCTGCGACGAAATCGAGGCCGGTTCCACCCTCTCCGAAGCCATGGCCAAATCGCCCAAGGCCTTCGACCGCCTGTACGTCAACATGATCAAGGCCGGCGAGGCGGGCGGTGCCTTGGAAACCATTCTCAAGCGTCTGGCCGAATTCCAGGAGCGGTCGCTGTCGCTGCGCCGCAAGATCAAAGGCGCGCTCATCTATCCCATCGTGGTCGTGCTGGTCGCCGTGTTGATCTTGACCTTTATCATGATCGCGATCGTGCCCAAGTTCATCGCCATCTTCGACGACTTCGGCGTCGACCTGCCGCCGATGACCGTTCTGCTGGTGAACATTTCCTACGCCTGCGTCCACTACTGGTGGGCAATTCCCGGCATCCCCATCTCCATCTGGCTGATGGTCAAGCTGCTGCGCAAATTCAAGGCCGGCCGCATGGGCTGGGACCTGTTCACCCTGAAAATGCCGATCTTCGGCCAGTTGATCGAAAAGAGCATTCTGGCCCGCACCACCCGCACCCTGGGCACGCTGGTCTCCAGCGGCGTGCCGATCCTCGAAGGGCTGAACATCACCCGCGAAACGGCCGGCAACGCCATGTTCGAGCAGATGTTCACCAAGATCGGCGAACAGATCCGCGAGGGGGAATCGATCGCCAAGCCGATGAAGGAATTTTCCAAGTGCAAGTTCCATCCGCTGGCCGCCTTCTTCTGGACCTTTTTCATCGGCGGCCCGATCGGCATCTTGATGTACGTCTTCCGCATGAACCAAACGATCGTCGACGACCTGACCGTGAACATGGTCGACGTCGGTGAAGAAACGGGCGAACTCGACACCATGCTCTACAAGGTCGCCGACACCTACGACGAAGAAGTCGAAGTGCTCACCGAAACCTTGATGAGCTTGATGGAACCCTTGCTCATCATTTTCCTCGGCGGGGCCGTCGGCTTCATCGTCATCGCCCTCTTCCTGCCACTGGTCAAACTCATCACCGCGCTCAGCGGATAAACCCGGGTGGACTACGCAACACAGCGCAGCAAGACACGGCGCAGCAAGACACGGTGCAGCAAACAGAGGCAAACTACGGCAGGGCTCGATTCCTCACACCGCTCGGGCCCGAGAACAGAAGGAACGCTTCGCATGATCCAGACCCCCCACAGGTTTCCCTCCCAATCGGCCCAGGCTCGATCTGGTTTCACGCTCGTCGAAGTGCTCGTGGTGCTGGTCATCCTGGCCATCCTGGCCGCGCTGATCACCGCCGCCGCCGCGAACGCCCTCTGGGCAGCCAAGCAATACAAGATCAAGAACGAAGTCGACATGCTGGCCGGCGCCATGGAGGCCTTTAAGCAAAAGTACAACTCCTACCCGCCCGCCGATTTGACGTGCCCGAACGACGCGAACATGGTTCCCGCCGCCAACAGCCTGCTTTTGGCGTTCGTGACTCGGGCGTTTCCGCGCTACGCGATCGCTTCTTCGACGAACGCCTACACCGTTTCGAGCATCGCCGAACAAATCGGCTACGACTTGTACTACGGCAGCGGCGGCGTGCAAATTCCTTCCGGCGCGGCGGGGTACCAATACACGATCAATCCACAAATCGCTCTAGCCTTCTGGCTATCCGGGTTCACGAGTGATCCGACCGACCCGTTCAATCGCACCGGAAATCCGACGCTTACGCGTACCGCGTTCTACACGTTCAATCCCACGCAACTCATCGACGTGGCGACGGGCGCGACGGCAATGCCGACGACCCCAGCAATATTCGGGACCCCGGTCGGCCGCATGGTCTACAACGCGCCGTACGGCAACGCGGCCTACTGCTACTTCGACTATCAGTCGTATGGCCAGTTGATGTGGGCGGACGGGGGCAGTCCGCCTAACTGGTACGTTGGCTACTCCGCGCCGCAGGCCGCCGTGGGCAGCTCGCCCGGTTATGGCGGCATTGCGTTCGCCAGCACCACCGCCACCACAAGCCAGAATCCCGTGTGGCTTTCCGGCTCCCGCTACACGTGGTTACAGTTGTTTAACGGCACGGGCTACGTGATGCCGTATGTGTTCGACACCAATAACCTCGGCATCTTGGGGTACAACCAGGGCGTGCAGGATACGTTCTGCAAACCGACCTCCTTTCAAATCATCTCGGCCGGCCAGGACGGTTGCTTCGGCACCCTTGGGTCCGCCAGCGGCCTGACCGTTAATTCTCCCTACAACGGCCGGCTATATCCTACCGGCTACAACTACGACTTGCCGCCGACCGCCGGCGGCAGCGGCGACGACGACAACGTGACCAATTTCTGCGAGAAAAGCACCCTCGACGCGGCCAGGCCGTAATCGGCATCCGCCTGCGAACGAACACCATGTCGCATCGACGTCAAAATCACGCTTTCGCGAATCCGGCCGCCTCGCTCGGCGTGCCGG
>DATJTR010000071.1:0-2327 GCA_035503215.1 Pirellulales bacterium | reverse complement strand
CGGCCACGCTACGGTCGGCAGCATGCGGGGCAAGGCGTCGCTGCCGCCGCTAGGCGGCGGCAATTTCATCGGCTGCGATGAATTCTGTTCGCCGGCCGCCGGCGAGTTTGGTGTCTCGTAGCTGATGGGTTGAACGGAATTCTGATAACCGCGAGGCGGAGTCCCTGCCGCGGGCGTGCCCGTCTCCCACTGGTTGACGGGCGGCGTGTTGCCGACGAATCCTCCACCGGCAGGTTCAATGTCGACGCGGGCTTCCGCGCCGTCGTCACCGCCGCTCGGTCCGACGGGGCCTCCCGCGCCAGGTTCACGGGATTCGTTACCGCCCGCGGCGGCGAAATCGGGCAAAGGGGGCTGAGCCAGACGCACGGTGGGAGGTGAGGTTCCTCCCTCGGCCGTCCAGGGTTGTCGCGGCGTGGGCTGACGGTAGTCGGCTTGGGCAGCAAAGGGATCTTCCGGCGCGGAGCGGTCGCCGAGCTCGTCGCGTGGATCGGCGCCCAAAACGCCACCGAGCGCAAACAGCAAGATCGCGTGAATCGAGGGCATCCGTGCCGCTCCTCTCGCGTAAGTGGAAAATACGCCCGCCGGGGGTCGGCGGTGCGGCATGGGCCGCGTGCGCGATGAAATATCAAGTCGTCGTTTCGCCTGCCACCAGTTCGGCGACGCGAACGCAAAAATTGTCGTTGAGCACGAGCACCTCGCCGCGAGCGATGAGGCGTCCGTTGACGAAAATATCGACCGGATCGCCAGCCAGCTTGTCGAGCGGGACGACCGAGCCCTTGTGCAGCCGGAGTACATCGTCCAAGTACATCTGGGTGCGGCCAAGCTCGATTTTGACGTCAAGTTCGACGTCGCGCACCAAGGCCAACGTGGCCACGTCCTTGGACGCCGGCGCGCCGCTGAAATCCTTGAGCTGGAACGGCTTGATGTTCAAATCGGCCGGCAAGCCGAGCGGATCGTCGACCGAGGCCAGCGCCAGTTCGGCCTGGCGCAGCAAGAACTCGACGTCCCCTTGCGCCATGTCGGGATCGGTCGACGCCGCTGCGGCAGCGATAGATTTCGGGCCGGCCGAGGGAGCAGAGGGTTTGGGCTGCGTCGCTCCCTCCAAGGCTTGCTTCAGCAAGGCTTCGACGTCGGCTTGCGCGCTTTGCTCGCCAGCCGCCGGTATCCCCGGATTTGCGGGGGGCGCGCCTGCTGGAGTCGGGGGAGCGCCTGGTCCGGCGCCCGCCAACAGACGGTCGATTTCATCCTGGTTGATCGAGTCGCCGGCCATGGGATTCCATTCCCGCGAGCGGTGGTGCCGGGTCGCTCGGAGAGAGCGGCCGAGGCACGCCGCCCCGGGGGGCGGCTATTGCTCGACGAACGAGAACTCGCTGAACATGACCCCTTGGAGCAGCGGTTTGCCCAGGGCCTTGTTAGTTGTCTCTAAAATCCGCCGTTTGATCAATCCCAAACCGGCGTCGGTGAGATCGGTGATTTCGGCACTCCGCACGATCACGATGATGTTGTCGCGAATGCGGTGCTTGTTGTCGTCCATGCGCTTGTTGAACTCTTCGGATTGCCGCTCGGTCACGCTGCCGTATAAGTGAAAGGAGATAAACAGCGTGGAGCTGGAAACCGGTTGGTAGGCCGTTACCGTGAACTCGCCCAAGTCGACTTCGTGCATGCTGCCATGCGGCTTGGTGGTGCCCGCATGGCTAGCAAGGTTCTCGGCGCCGGCATGGTGTTCGGCCTCGTGCTCGGCCGGTGCTTCGGCCTCGTGTGCCGCTTCGGCGGCCGGCTTTTCGGCCTGTGCAGTCGTGGCTGGAGCAGCGGCGGGCAGATAGAAATACGCGACGACCCACTCGATCGCGGCGACTCCGAGAATGAAGGCGGCGATTTTCAGTTTCGGACCAAGGACGCGCCCCGACGAAGCCGTCGATTGCGAGGCGTCGGTATTGCCGGGGTTTGGTTTGTGTGCCATGGATGCAAATTACTCAAGTCTGCCCTGGAAAGAACGCTACTCGTTGTCCGCCTGCTTTTCGCTACCGTTTCGATTACTCGTTCTGGGGTGGCGTCGACTCGCTCGCTGCCGGCTGCGGCTGGCGAGACGCTTCGGCCGGCCCGTCGTGCACCTTGTCGGCGACCTCGCTCAGCAAGAACACTTCCACCCTGGAGTTGAATCCGCGTTCCAGCACCTCGCGACCACCCGGGGCCGGTTCGTTTTCGGCGGCCACGCTGAGTCGAAAGCGTCTTGGATCGAGTCCCAGCGAAGCGAGATAATCCAAAACACTACGACACCGGCTGTAGGCCAGGTCCCAATTGTCGCGATACGGGGCGTCGACCGGGGG
>DATJTR010000070.1:0-3622 GCA_035503215.1 Pirellulales bacterium | reverse complement strand
CGTGACGCTGTTCGAGGGACTGCGGCACGAGTCGGAACGCGTTCAAGATCAGTTGCGCAGCAAGCAGATTGCCTACGACGAAGCGATCGGCGAGGCGTTTCGCGCCGCGTGGTCCGAGTGGCTCGCACCGTGCGACGCGATCGAGGCGGCGATCCGGTCGTTCGAAGCGCAGGGGATTAGGTTGCGAAGCGCGACACCGTTTCGTCAATGTGTCCGCGAGCTGAAATTGCAGCCGAGCGATCCGGCCGCCATGGGGCGCGCGGATCAGAATCTGCTTGCCGGCCACGGCATTTCGCTCGACGAGGCGCTGGGTGGATTACGAACTGATTGTCGACCCTGACGTGTTTGCAGCGCTGCGGGGCCGCATTCCAACAGCGATCGTGCCGTGCATCGAGCGAAGCCTGATCTTTCTATCCGACGATCCCCTAAGCCGCGGGCGTAAGCCGCTGGTTCCCACGGCCCGCCTAGGCCAGGTGTTTTATTTCGAGTGCGAAGCCGACACGATTTATCATCTGGGCGCTCACTTCGTGTTCACCGTCGACGAGCGAGCAGTTTATGTTCGCCGCCTCGAACTGGTGGTGGGCGAGTGATTGCCGCCGATCGCCCCGCCTGAACCGACCCTTTTTTTGCCCGAGAGATGCGGGTTCGCGGCACGACCGCCGAGCAGCGGTTGCCCTGTCGGGGGGCAACCGCCTACATTGCTCGAAAGGCTGGCGACAGCGAACCTTTTCGCCAGGCCGCGCGTCTTAGGCGTCCCAAGTTCTTCACCCGTGAATTTGCCATGAGCGATCCGCTACCGGTTCTCGACCAATTGATGCTGACGATCGAAGAGCGGAAAGCCTCCCGGTCGGCCGGCTCGTATACGACGCGGCTATTGGAGGGGGGCGTGCCGGCAATCGGCAAGAAAGTGCTGGAGGAAGCGGCCGAAGTGGTCGAGGCGGCCGGCGAGCCGCACGCCGAGGGACGCGAGCACCTGGTCCGCGAAGCGGCCGATTTGGTCTATCATCTGCTGGTCATGCTGGCCGCCCGCGACGCCACGCTCGACGACGTCGAAGAAGAGTTGGCCCGGCGGTTCGGCATTTCGGGCCTGGAAGAAAAAGCCAGCCGCAAGAAAAAATAGCGATTCAAAGAGGCAGCGCCGGCTCGATCGCCGCGCGACGCAAAAAACATCTCCCGCACACCAAGAACCCCGGCAGAGAAACCGCAGTGACCAATCTGAGAATCGGCGTCCCCAGCAAAGGACGCCTGGCCGAAGTGGCGGCCGAACTGTTGAAAGATGCCGGGCTGAATTTTCGCCGGCAGGAACGCAGCCTGTTCGCCCGCTGCCGCGAAGTGCCGGTCGACGTGACCTTCTTGCGGACCGAGGACATTCCGATCCTCTGCGCCGAGGGGGCGATCGACATGGGGATCACGGGGGGCGACCTGATATCGGAAAGCGGCGCCGAGCTGGTGCATCGCTTGGATCTGAAAGTCGGCGAATGCCGGCTGGCGCTGTGCGTGCCCGAGGACAGCCCGCTCAAAAGCCCGGCCGGCCTGGCGGGTCATCGCGTGGCGACCAGCTTTCCGCATGTCACGGCCCAGTTCCTCAAGGGGCACGGAGTGGAAAGTCACCTCGTCACGCTGTCGGGCTCGGTCGAAATCATGATCGCGCTCGGCGTGGCCGACGCCATCGTCGATCTGGTCGAAACGGGCAGCACGCTGGCGGCCAACCGGCTGCGGGTTTTGGAAGAGATCGGCCGCTATCAGACCGTGCTGGTGCAGAATCCCCAGCGGCGGCACGCCGAACTGGCCGACCGCGTGGTGCGGCGACTGGAAGGAGTGACGATCGCCCGCAGCTATTCGCTGTTGGAGTACAACGTTCCCCGCTCGAAGCTGCCGCAGGCCGAAAAGGTGACCCCCGGCTTCAACTCTCCCACGGTCAGTTCGCTGGAAGACCCGACCTGGTGTGCGGTGCGGGTGATGGTCAAGCGCGGCGAAGTGATCGCGATCATGGAACAGCTCGAAGCGCTCGGGGCCTCGGCGATTCTGGAAACGCAGATCACGAACTGCCGGCTGTAGGAGGAGGCTACAGGCCACAGGCTACAGGCCCGGCGAAGAGCAACATGGACGGTCACAAGCCCGAAGCCACCCGGCGAGCGGCGGGTACCCGCGAGGGATGTTGGAGGTTCCTAGCCGCAGCGGCTGGGTTACGTCTGTGGGCCCTCGCTCGCGCTTCGGGTTAGTGGACGGGAATCGAATCGCACGCCGCGGTGCCAGGTGGCGACGAGGGGCGGGTCGGCGGCCAGGAGAAGCTCGTGCGGGTCGGCGGGCGTGGAGTCGGGCAGCGCAACGACGGCCAGATTGGCAAGCTTGCCGGCGGCGAGCGTGCCCGTTTCGTGGGCCAGGCCAAGAGCCCGCGCGCCTGAGAGCGTGGCCAATTCGAGATGTTTGGCCGGCGGAATCTCGGCGTGCGTGCGAGCAGCATGACGCAACTCGGCCAACAGACTGAGATCGGGATTCGAGGCCCGGCTGTCGGTGCCCAGCGCGACATTCACGCCACGCTCGACGAGCGCAGCCAGCGGATAACGCTCGTGGCCGAAATACGTGTGCGTGCGCGGGCAATAAACGACCGAAATCCGGTCGGCATGTGCGGCGAGAAAATCGATCTCGTCTCGATCGAGATAATTGGCATGAATCGCCAGCGCTCGCGGCGCCGCGGCCAGCAGCTTGAGATAATCGAGCACGCGTCGGCCGCCGCGAAACACATCCGCTTGCCAAACGGCCAGATCCACCAGCAGGTCGCGAAACGGACCCGTGCCGTGGGCCAGCAGTTCCAGCTCTTCGCGCGACTCGGCCAGGTGCATCGCCACGGGCGCGCCAGCGGCAGCGGCGAGACGCAGAGTGCGCTCGAACAATTCCGGGTGAACGCTGTAGGGAGCATGCGGGCTGAGGCCGGGGCGGGCATAGCGATCGGAGGGCCAAGAGCGCGACAGATGGGCCGCGGCGGCCGCTTCGCGCTCGGCAAAGGCGGCGGGCGTAAGGCCGATCACTTCCCAAAACACGGTCACGCTCGCCGGCGGGAAAAAGGGGACAGGCCCAATTTGCTGCGCCGACTCCGCAAATTCGGGACAGTCCCCACCGGTCGCGAGCCCGCCGCCGAGTGAAGCTTCGGGCCAAGGCTGGGTAGCGATTTCGCCGATCGTGGTCGCGCCGCCGCGAGCGCACTCGGCCAGGCCGGACGGGCGGGGATCGACGGCCGCCATCTCGCGCGCCGCGGCGCGGTGAGCGATCACGCGGCGGATCCAGTCGGGCAGGCGGTCGCCCGGCGAGCCGAGCGGGGTGGCGAGATCGCTGAATTCCAGGTGCGTGTGCGCGTTGACCAGCCCGGGCACGAGCGCCACGTTGCCCAAATCGACTGCCGGCCGGCCTGACCGGTTTTCACCCACGGCCACGATCCGCTCGCCGGCGATCGTCACCACGCCATCAGGCAGCGGCGGAGCGGCCACGGGAAAAATGTAACGCGCTTTCAAAGCCAGCGGCGAGTGGTCGGACATGAGCAAGCGATTCGTGACAAGCGGGCGCGCAGCGAGTTGTCTCATTATGCCGTGCGTGAGCGGCGATGTCGCCACGTAGCATGGCCGCT
>DATJTR010000069.1:0-2705 GCA_035503215.1 Pirellulales bacterium | reverse complement strand
GGAGTTGGACAACATCAACTCGCCTCGCACCTTGCGACCGGCGGTCGCCCGATGGGGTGGCCCGAAGGCGGGGGGCGATCGACCGGTGGAGCGATCGGCGGCAAGCGAAAGCCAGCGGCCCATCAAGCAGCTCGTACTCGCACCTGGGCGCTAGCAATGCGTGCTGGGCGGGCCGGCGTGTTCGCGGTCCTTGCGAAGGAGCCCGCGAGCCCGCGTTCAACTGCCCGATGGCTGATCGTTGCGAAAATTATGAATCGCGATGGGGATTGCGATTGCGCCAGCGATCACCGCGCCAATCAAAAAAGCGTCGGACCGGAAATAGGAGGGAATTGGGGTTTGGCCGCGGGTGGCGACCGGCTCGCCGCCGCCCAGGACAAGCAGGACCGAAGGCCGAGCGCCCGGCGGAGCCGCGGTCGCCGTCCAGACGCGACAAAGGGTGGTTTGATCGCCGGTGGCGATTCGAAAGATGCCGCCCCGCAGGGCGGTGAAGCGGAACTCCCCCGCGCGGTCGGAGAGGGCGCTGGCGCGCTGATCGCCCCCCGCCGCGAGCCAAATTGTGGCGCCGGCGACCGGCTGGTTCTGCGGATCAACTACCGTGCCGGAGAGCGTGCCGTTGGCGTCGAGCATCACATCGAGCGTTCGGTCGCCGGCCGTACGGCCGGGGGGGCCGGCAACGTCCTCGGCCCAGGCCGGTGCTGGAAGCAAGAGCCCGCAGGCTGCGAGCAGGCTCAGACGATATCCGAATTTTGCGAATCGCATCGGTCGGAGTCCTTCGCGCGCTCAGACGGCCTGGCCTTGTTATTCAGGGCTTTCGGCCCCCATCCCCTGTGGCCCCGCTGAATGTGCCGCAAGAGGCGGGATCAGCTCGACGATTTGTGGTGGATTTGAATCTGGTGAATGATCACCGGCACGGCCACGGCGGTGGCCACGATGCAGCCGATCGCCACGGGACGAGAAAGCAACTTGCTGAGGCTCGATTGAGCGCGGACGACCGTGGTGTCGTGGACCACCAGGACCGACGAGCGCGCGCCTGGCGGCGCGGTTTCGCTGGCCCAGAGGCGGAAGTTGGCTTCGCTGTAATCGGTGGTCACCTGGAAAATGCCGCCATGCAGGCCGGCGACCTCGAATTCTCCATTCGGCCCGCTGGTGGTGCGGGCGACGATCGCTTCGCCACTGCGAACCGTGACGGGGACACCGCTCACGGGAACACCGGCCGAACTGATCACTTGTCCGCGGAGCACGTTGCCGGCCGCCAGCGCGACGTCGGCCGTCATCGCCGCGGCCGCATCGCCGCCACTCGTCGCCGCAGCGGCGGGGGCTTCCGAGGCCGGCTGGTCGGCCGCCGAGAGCAGTCCGCCAGGTACCAACAAACCCAGAGTCGCCACGCCGATCGTTGCCTGCCGCAGAATTCGCGCATTCATCGCTATGGTCCTCTTTGAGCCTCTTCGGACGAAAGCCCGCGCACGTTGTTCACTCGCGCGCTGTTTGCTCACGCGCTCGTGCCGGGAGATGGGCGAACGAAGTGTATTGGGCTCGGCAGTCCGTGCCCGCGAAATGAAATGAGGCGGGGATGGTAACGAAACCATCCGGCGAGAGAAAGGCCAATCGTCCGTTCCGCCGGCAGAGGCGAAGCCGCGGTGCTTGGCCAACGTAGCGGTGCTAGCCGGCTGGAGCATCACGACGCGGCAACCGACAGTGAGAAACTGGGCAGGTCCCAGTGGGTGAGGCAGGCCGGGCGATTGGCGCCGCTCCGGCTGGTGACCCCGGCGCAAGAAAAGCGCGCCGGTTCGGCGGCCTTCTCGCTGCGGAGGCGCGGTTTGGCCGCGATCAGCTCGTCTGCGCCTTGCTGCGATTGCTGAGTGCGATCGGAACCGCAATGGCCGCGGCGACCGCGATCGACAGCACCCAGGGATTGGTCAACCAGTAGCGCAAACCGCCTTGTCCACGCACGATTTGGCCGCTGGAAACGACCAGCGCCGAGTTCTGCGCGGCCGGCGGCGCGGTGCCATCGGCCCAGAGACGACAGTTTTTCACGCCTTGGCCGCTGGCGACTTGATACATGCCGCCTTGCAGGCCATGTACCGTGAATCGGCCGCTACCGTCGGTCGTGGTCGTGGCGGCGACTTTTTGCTGCTGGCAAACCATGACGGCCGTATTGCCGAGGGGACGGCCCTGGCCATCGACCACCTGTCCCGAAAAACCGCCGCCGGCCGAAAGGGCCACATCGACGATCTCCAGCGCGGGACTGGCTGCTGCCGCGGGTTCCGCCGGCGCTGCGGCGGCCGGGCGACTGACCGGATTTTGTGCCAGCACGCGCTGCTGCGGAAACAACATTCCGACCAGCGCCAAACCGACGGCCGTGCGAGTCGTCCACGAGAATCGTTTCATGACAGGCTTTCTCTTCTCACCCGAAAACGCATCGATCGCACTGCCCGCGTGGGCGCGGCGACCAATTTCGTTTTCCCCGGGCACGGGGCTGACTCGCCGGCGCAGATATTACCAGCGAGTCCGATTTGCACGAAAGGCTAGCTTCACGTGAACAAAGATCGGCCCACCGGGGGACTGGGCTTAAGGCCCAGTCTCCCGGTTAGGCAAAATTTTGCGCGCGATAGCACTAGCTTGGGGGCTCTGGATTCGATGAGAGAAGAGAGCCCGCAAATCGAGAGGTGATTCTTTCTGGAAAGCCTGTTTCAAATCCTGTCGCC
>DATJTR010000068.1:0-3592 GCA_035503215.1 Pirellulales bacterium | reverse complement strand
AGCACGTTGTCGAGCACGATGCCCAGGCTGCGCTGGTAGCCGGTGGCCTTGTCGGGACTATATTCCTGCGTAAGGCGGCCGAACTTGGCCGCTCCCTGGCTGTCGAACGAAAAGCCGATGCAGGGCGCGCCCGTGGTGATGTCGTGTTCGGGCGAGGCACCCGAGAGATAGTCGCCGTTCACGTTTTCGTCGTCGATGTAGATCAGCACCTGGTCGACGCCATTGACGCGGCGGCTGATGGCGTCGCCGGGGTTGGCGCCGGGCCGCGTGGGGATCCAGCGGCCCCGCAGCTTGCCCCCTTGATAAACGTCGTCGGCCGCGGAAGCCTGGGCCAGCTCGACGATTTCGCGGTGATCGTGATTGTTGGCCAGGATGCGGAACTGGAGACTGCCGCTGGTGCTGATGATGCGCTTGATCTGATCGACTTCACGCTGCTCGACTTCGGGAATGATCACTTCCAACTGCTCGGCGCCGTACTGCCGCACCGTCACTTCGGCCACGCCGCTGGGGTTGATGCGCTTGGTGATCGCCCCGATCAGCTTCTCCATGTCGACTTGCTTCCGCTGCCCTTCGATGCCGTAGACCAGCACGGGCTCCTTGTCGATGGTGCGCAGGCCGACGAGCGAGACGGGCAATCCCTTGTCGGCGAGGCGCTTGACGCGTTCTTCGACTTGCGGGGCCAGGCCCTGATCGGGAAGCGGAATCTCGACGCCGGTGGCGTTCAGCCGGGGCTTGAGCCTGTTGCCGTCGACGGCGCCCAGTTGCTTGGTGAGCTCGTCGAGCACATGGCCCCGGTTCGATTCCATCATCTGGTTTTCGTCGACTTCGTAGATCAGCACCACGCCGCCGCTGAGGTCGATGCCCAGCTTCGGCGGCCAGCCGAAGACGTCGATGAGGATGCCGGCAAACAGCGTGGCCAGGACCAGGCCGATCTTCGAGCCGTAGTCGGGCATGCGCACGAACTTGGCGATCAGCGTCCCCAGCACGAACGATCCGACCAGCACCAGCACCGCGATCGCCAGCTTCTGCGGCGTGCTGAAACTGTCGTCCAACTTCGCCTCGACGGCCACCTGGGCCAACAGCCACGGCAGATGTGCAAACGAAACCATGAACGAACTTCCTCGCCAAAAAAATGTGCGGTTGGCCGCTGCCGGCCCGCCAAGCGTCTGGGGCCGTGCTGGCACACAGCGAAAAACAAAGGGGAACGCCGCCTGCCCTTTAGGCCTTGGCGGTTTTGCTCCCTTCGGCGTCATCCTCCGTAATTACGCGGGCGATCGCATTGAAAGTCACGCGGAGCTTCGTGTTCGTGGCTTCGTCGATCTTGATCGTCACTTCGTCCGACTCCCGCTGGACGTTGGTGACGGTGCCGTAAATGCCGCCGATCGTCACAACGCGATCGTTCTTCTTCAGATTGTCGATCAGCGAGCGATGCGAGCTGTCTCGCTGTTTTTGCGGGCGCAGAATCAAAAAGTAGAACAAGAAGGTGATGCCGATCACGGCCGGAAACATGCTGCCGCCGAAGAGGCCGCGGCTCGCGGGTTCGCCCGCAGGCTCGGCCTCGGCCAAGAGCAGCATCGATCGGTAAAGCATCGACCCGTAAAGCACTGTCATCATCTGACGATCGGCCCTCGCACTCCGCAGCCCCTTGAAACGCCCGCCAGGTAAAACCTTCCCGGCCCAGGCCGAGTGGAAAAAATAAATCGGCCTCACGGCCGAAATTGTTTGCTCCCCTGGGCGAATTGCCCCGCGACCTTTAGCGGCCCGGGGCCAAAGGCCGGCCGCGGGGCACGTCAATCGCCTGTGCCTCGGCCGGGATGCCCAAGAAACTAAACGTCGGACGCAGCCTGCTGGCGGCGCCCGGCTCGCCCGCCCGAAACCTTCAGCAAGGCCGGCGGCGCAGTCGTAGCGCCCACAATCTTAAAACTAAGCAGAATAATCAACAAGGGCGGTCGCCGCGCATCCTGGCGGCCGGCGTCTGCGGTGCGGCCGGCGAACCGACGAGCCTGTGTAACCAAGGCCGACGGCCGGTCGGCGACCGCGATGGCCAGCCCTTTTCGGTGCTGAGCGGAGTGGGGCCGACGTTTCAAACGCTTGTCAGCCCCAGCCGGCTAGCTTTTCACGACGGAACTCGGCGTACCGGCCGGCGGCAATCGCCTCTCGGGCCGAGCGCAGCAACTGCTGATAGTAGGTCAGGTTGTGATGACTGACCAGCACCGGTCCCAGCATCTCCCCGGCCAGGAACAGGTGCCGCAGATAGCCGCGGCTGTGGCGGCAAGCCAGGCAAAGACAATCGGCCGATAGGGGACGTTCGTCGAGCTGATACTGCTGGTTTCGCAGCCGGATCGGGCCCGTGTCGGTGAAGGCCAGCGCGTTGCGGCCGTTGCGCGTCGGCAACACGCAGTCGAACAGGTCGATTCCCCGGGCGATCGCTTCCAGCAGATCCTGCGGCCGGCCCACCCCCATCAGGTAGCGCGGCCGGTCGGCCGGCAACTCGGGAACGGTGAAATCGAGCACGCGGTACATCTCGGCCGGCGCTTCGCCGACGCTCAGCCCGCCCACGGCGTAGCCAGGAAAATCGAGGGCCGCCAGCCGCCGGGCACAGTCGACGCGCAGCTCGGCGTCGAGACCTCCCTGGACGATGGCAAACAGCGCCTGATCGGGCCGCTTTCGTGCCGCCCGCGCCCGTTCGGCCCAGCGGATGGTGCGCTCGTTGGCATCGGCCACCACGGCCCGATCGTTGGGCAGAGCGACGACGTGGTCGAGGACCATCGCCACGTCGACCCCGAGCTGCTCTTGGATTTCGACCGCCCGCTCGGGAGTGAGCTCGAAGGGGTTGCCGTCGAGATGCGAACGGAAGGTAACGCCGCCATCGTCAACGCGTACGTTCTCGGCCAGGCTGAAGACTTGAAAGCCGCCGCTGTCGGAAAGGATCGGACCCGGCCAGCCGCAGAACTTGTGCAGGCCGCCGTGGCTGGCCACGATTTCGGCGCCCGGGCGGAGCGCCAGATGATAGGTGTTGGCCAGAATCATCTGCGCGCCGGTCGAGGCCACCAGATCGACCGGCAATCCCTTGACCGTGCCTTGCGTGCCGACCGGCATGAAGGCCGGCATATCGACCGGCCCGTGCGGTGTGTGGAACGTGCCGGTGCGGGCGCGCGAAGCGGGATCGGTGGCACGCAACTCGAACGAAAAGGATCCGGTCACCGGCACAGCCGTTCTCAATCGCCGCGCAACTTCAGCCCGTGTTGCGTCAGCTTCTCGCGGACTTCGTTCAGGCTGGTGACGCCGAAATTCTTGCACTCCAGCAAGTCGTCGCCGGTCCGCCGGAGCAGTTCGCCGACCGTGTTCAGCCCCAAGCGGATCATGCACTTGCGGGCCCGCACCGAGAGGTTCAGATCGGAAATCGGGCGGTCCAACAAGGCTTGTTCGTCGGGCGTGACGAACTCGGGCTCGTAGACCGGCTCGGCCGCCTTTTCGGTGGCCAATTGGCCCAAGGCCAGTCCCTTGGTGGCCAGCATGTCGCGGATTTCGACCAGCGACGTTTCGCCGAAGTTCTTGCTGGCCAGCAGGTCTTGCTCGGTGCAGCGGGCCA
>DATJTR010000067.1:0-3212 GCA_035503215.1 Pirellulales bacterium | reverse complement strand
TACCTGAGCGAGCGCTTGGAAACCACCGGCGGAATCGCCAAGCTCAAGCGACTGATTCGCAACAGCTTCCCCGCAGAATACAGGCCTCCTGCATAAAACTGCCCTGAAATAGCGCAACACCAAAACTCGCGCTTCGGGCTAGCGGATCAACCCCACGCATTGCCGAACGTGGCGCGATCCCTCGGCCACTCGGCGTCGTGCGCTTCCTACCTCAAGCCTCAAGCCTGTCGCCTCAGCCTACTGCGCCACACACCGATACCACGGCTCGCAATTCTTGGGCAGCGGCGTCGCGGGCTTGCGGCAGTAATCGTTCGGGGCCCATTGGCAAGGAGTCGGCGGAGCGCCCGGCTTCGGCTTGCGACAGTAATCGTTCGGGGCCCACTCGCACGGCGTCGCCGGAGCGCCCGGTTTCGGCTTGCGGCAATAATCGTTCGGGCACCAGGTGCAGCCATTGCGGATTTCGCATTGCTGGCAAGCAGCCTGGCTTGCAGCGTTGTTCAGGTCGGCCGCTTCGGCACACAGCAATCCGGCGCCGAGCGCCGCAACCAAGGCAAGCAATCGCAGAAACATGCGTCTCATGTGAGGACCTCATGCGTGAGAAGGGACGTGCCGCGCGGCCCGCGTGACTGCCACGACGTGGTCGGCGGTGGTGGAGAAGTGGAGTTGTTGACGGCGCCACCGGGCGGCGGAGCCGTTTGCGGAACGACTGGCGAATACTGCGGCGGCCCCGTCGCGGGCATTGCGTTGGGAGCGCCGCTGGGCACGAGCATTGGCCCGCTGGCCGGCCATTGGCCGGGGACCGCGGCCGGCGGGGCCGGCCTCTGCGCCGATTGCACGGGTCTTTGCGCGACCGCCGTTTGTTGCACGGGCGCTGGCGGCACGCCCTGCGGCGACATCGGCCCCGCGAGGGTTTGCTGTGGCAGCGGCCGCAAATCGGGCCCGACCGGTGCCGCCACATTCGGTCCGCCAAATACATTCGGTCCGCCGAAGGGGGTCGTCGTCGTGCCGGGCGGCGGCGCGACGCCATACGTCCCGCTCGGCATCCCATCCATTGGCGGCGGTGCATAGGGGGTCGTTTGTTGCGAGGGCAACGTGCGTGCCGGCGTGGCCGACGCGCGTGGCGGCGCGGCCGCGGTTGGCGCCGGTGTGCTCGCGGCGTTTTTCCACGACGCTGGCGCCATATCGGCCGCCACCATCACCTGCTTGAACTTAGCGTAGGGCGAAAGCTGCGCGTCGGGCGTTACCGGCCCCTGGGGCAACGTGCTCGATCGGTTCGCCGGCGGCGGCAATTGCTCGCCAGGTTGATCGCCCGGCGCAGCCGGGTTCGCTGGGTTCGCCGGGACGGCCGGCTGGTTCGGGTGGACGTTGCCCGGCGGCGCGTTTTGCAGCTTCGGATCGAACACCGGCACCGGCGCGGGCGTTTGCACCGGCTCGGGCTGGCCTGGGGGCCGCACGGCATAGGCTTCGATGCCCGGCTCGTTGGGCAGATTCGGATCGAGTCGCGCGTTCCAGCCGCCGCCGAGTGCGCGATAGGTTTGCACCAGCCCCAAGGCAATCGCCCCCCGCGCCCCGGCCAACTGGTTCTGATAGGTGACCAGGTTCTGTTCCAACAGCGAGACGCGGTTGAAATCGATCATGCCCGCCTTGTATTGAGCCAGCGCGATGACGACCGCCTTGGCAGCCGCATCGACGCTGTTGACCAGGTCCTTGGCTTGCTCTTGCGATTTGAGGAACTGGATGATCCCGTTTTCGCTCTCCTGCTGCGCCGTGAGCACGGTGTTCTGATAATCGACGACCAGTTGCTGGAACGTGGCGTCGACGAGCCGCACGTTGTTCAAGATGCGGCCGTATTGCAGGATGTTCCACTGGAAGCTCGGGCCGACGTCTCCCTGGATGGCGTGGCCGGAGAACAGGTGCTGAAAACTCTGAGCCTGATAATCGAGCGTGCCAATGATTGAAATGTGGGGATACCAGTCGGAGATGGCCACGCCCAATTGGGCCGCCTGGGCCGCGGCCAGCCGTTCCGCCTGCCGCACGTCGGGACGGCGGCGGAGCAAGTCGGCCGGAATGCCGAGGACCACGTCGGGGGGACAGGTAGGAATGTTTTCCGGGCCGAGCTTCGGTTCCAGGTCGACCGTCGGGCGGCCGAGCAGCACGCACAGTTGGTTGTTCGCCGTGCGCTTGCTGATCTCCAGCACCGGAATCTGCGCCTCGGTTTGCCAAAGCAAGCTTTCGGCCTGGTCGACGTCGAGCTCGCTGACTTGCCCCCCTTCGAAACGCGCCCGCACGAGCTTGAGCGTTTCGCGTTGCAGCTCGACGTTGGCCCGGGTCAGCGCGATCTGCTGTTCGTAAATGCGGATGTTGACGTAGGCCGTGGCCACGTCCCCCAGCAGCGTGACGAGCACGGAGTCGTAGTTTTCGACCGAGGCGTTGAAGTTGGCGTCGGCCGCTTCGATGGCCCGGCGGAACCGGCCCCAAAAGTCCAGTTCCCAGGCCAGGTTGAAGCCCAGGTCCCACTGGTTGAAAAACCGCTGGCTCAGATAAGAGCGGTTGGCCGCTTTCTGGCTGTAGGCGTCGCGCAGCGCATCGCCATACATGTTTTGCGTCTGCGGGAAGAAATTGCCGATCTGGATGCCCAGCAGCGCTCGGGCTTGCAGCACGCGAAAACCGGCGTCGCGCAAGGTCAGGTTCTGTCGATAGGCGTCGGCCACCAGGGCGTTGAGCGCCGGATCGTTCAGCACCGTCCACCAGTGGGCCAGGTCTTCGTGCTCCTTGCGGACCCGCTGGTCGTTGTTGTCGATCCATTCGTCGGCCACCGGGGCCGCCGGCCGCTGGTAGTTTGGCCCCACTTTGAAGCCGTTGTGCACGTATTCGCGCAAGGTGGTGCAGCCGCTGGCGGCCAGGAGCACCCCGATCGCGAGCGCAAGCGTGGCCGGGCCGGCGCGCATTGCTAGCTGGCAATCTCGTCGATCGTGCTCGTCGCCTCGCGCCACGCTCGGCCCCCCTGCCGTGCTGCGTTGGTGTCGGGCGGATCGCGATCCCGTGTCCCTAAACTCTTGTCTGGCCGGAGATTTCGTTCGCTGGCCGGCAAAATTGGGACATTCGGTAAGGGCCGCAATACCCGCTATTCAGGCGTTATCGGCACGACCGTTGAATCGGGCCTACTCAAAACATTCGCTAGCTTTCGAGCTGGAAAAAAAGCCCCCCTTTGC
>DATJTR010000066.1:0-2267 GCA_035503215.1 Pirellulales bacterium | reverse complement strand
CGAGGATGGCCGGCACTGGCGATTCTTCTATTGAGTCCGTGGCGGCAAATGGGCCGAAGGGCGACCAACGGAAGCCCTGAAAACAGGGCGTTTGAGGTTGTGCAACGAGCCCATTTCCAACCTAGCTATCAATAGCCCCGTTTCGGCGCCTCACACACCAGCCGTTTTGATAATCTCCTTCACCACCCGCGCCGGGCGGCCGTCGGTCAGGCTTTGCGAGCGGCCATTGTATTGGAAGACGAGCTTTTCGTGATCGAGGCCGAACTGGTGCAAGAGGGTCGCCTGAAAGTCGTTCGGCGTGACGAAGTTTTCGGCCGCCCGATGGCCGATTTCGTCGGTGCTGCCGTAGGTCAAGCCGCCGCGGAAACCGCCCCCGGCCAGCCACATCGAAAAACCTTGGCCGTTGTGGTCGCGGCCGGCCGTGGCCGCGTCGGGTAGCACGCCCTTGTTCTGCGTGAGCGGCAGCCGGCCGAATTCGCCTCCCCAGTGGACCACGGTGGTGTCGAGCAAGCCCCGGGCCTTGAGATCGGTCACCAGGGCCGCGCTCGGCTTGTCGGTCCGCCGGCAAATCGGCGCCAGATCGGTGCCGATCGACTGGTGCGTGTCCCAGGGATTCTTGTGCAAGAACAATTGCACGAACCGCACTCCCCGCTCGACCAGCCGGCGGGCCAGCAGGCAGCGGGTGCCGTATTCGCGCGTCACCGGGTCGTCGAGACCGTACAGTTTTTGCGTCGCCTCGGTTTCGCCGCTGATGTCGAGCGCCTCCTTGGCCGCCGATTGCATGCGGGCGGCCAGTTCGTAGCTGGCGATGCGGGCTTCCAGATCGGCCTCGTGGGGATGAGCTTCCCGGTGACGGCGATTCAGCTCGGCCAGCAAGGCCATGTTCTCCTGCTGCGGCAAGCCCCGCAGATCGGCCGGCGGATCGAGGTTGGCCAGGCGCGGCTCGGAGCCGCGGACCACGGTCCCTTGAAACGTAGGGGGCATGAAGCCACAGCTCCAGTTCGACGCCCCCTCGATCGGCATCCCGCCCGGATCGGCCAGCACGACATAAGCGGGCAGTTCCTGCGACTCGTTGCCCAGCCCATACACCATCCACGAGCCGAGCGTCGGCCGGCCGAGGACGCCGGGGATGCCGCCATGGAAATAGCGGAGCGACACCTCGTGGCCGTTGACGTCGGTGTGCATCGAGCGGATCAGGCAGATGTCGTCGACGATGCCGGCCGTGTGCGGCAGCAACTCGGAGACTTCGGTGCCGCACTCGCCGCGCTTCGAGAATTTGTAGGGGCTGGCCAACAGCCGCCGGCTCGCCTGGTCCGTCTGAAAGAAGTCGACGTCCCCCTCGTAGGTTTGGCCGTCGTGGGCGGAGAGTTCGGGCTTGGGGTCAAGCAGATCGACGTGCGACGGACCGCCGTCCATGAACAGCGAAATCATCGCCTTGGCCCGCGGCTGGAAATGGGGCTGCCGGTGCCGCAAATCGACGATCTGCTCTTCGACCGGTTTGGCCGGCTCGTTGGCCAGCAGGCGATCTTCGCCCAGCAGGCAGGCCAGGGCCACGCCGCCGAGGCCCATCCCATTGCGCTGGAGAAACGCGCGGCGGGAAATGCCGTAGAGCTCGCGCGGAGCGCGGAGATTCATGGTCGTTCTCCTTCGTCCTAGTCGACGTATAAAAACTCGTTGGCAATGAGCAGTTGCTGGGCGAGATCGGCCATCGCTCGGCGGGACGGATCGACGTGCAGCGCGCGACTCAAGGCCTCGATCCGCCGGCTAAGGAATCGGCCGACGACCGACAGCTCTTCGGCCGTGACCGGACGGCCGAACGCCAGTTGCCAGGCATAGGCCACCTGGGCCGTCAATGGCGGTTCGCTCGGGCCGGAAAAATCGGTCGCAGAATTCCAATGGCCCAGCAGCTTGTCGTCGGCGCCGGCCAACCGCAGATCGACCGGCCACTCGGTCTGGTCGCCATCGGTCGATTCAATGCCGTCGATGACAAAGTCGATCGTCTCACCTTGCCTCACCTCGATCGGGCCGACCGCCATCGCGACCTTCGATTGCTGCGCCTGCCAGCGGCCGACCGTGCCGCTGCGGCTGGAGACGATCGCGGCCGCGATGCCGTCTCCGGCGGCCGAGGCGTGGGACAATCCGCCGCTGATCGACAACATGCCGTCGGCCGGCGCAGTCCAGCGGCGAACGGCGGCGTGCACGCTGTCGCAGGGTTGGCCGCCGGCACGGTCGAGCGCAACGTAGGCCAAAGCCGGATCGGCCGATTG
>DATJTR010000065.1:0-9756 GCA_035503215.1 Pirellulales bacterium | reverse complement strand
CCACGTGCGTGTCGATCAACTGGGGGTCGGTCAATTGCTTCAAATCGCTGGCGTAGAACAGCATCAAGATGGCGATCAGCATCAGCACGCTGCCAAACAGCGTGTAGAGAAAGAACTTGATCGCCGCATATTCGCGGCGCGGGCCCCCCCACACGCCGATCAAGAAATACATCGGCAGCAGCATCACTTCCCAAAAGACGTAAAACAGGAAGAAGTCGAGCGCCAGGAAAACGCCCAGGATGCCCGTCTCCAGCAGCAAATACAAAATGCAATACGCCTTCACGTTCTTTTCGATCGGCCAACTCGCGGCCATCGACACCATGCAAATGAACGTGGTCAGAATCACCAGCGGAAAGCTGATGCCGTCGACCCCCATCAGGTAATCGATGTTAAACGAGGGAATCCAGGGCAACGAGAAGGTCTTCTGCATTCCGGCCGTGCCGACTTTGAATGCCCAGGTGTCGCCGATGCCCGGAATGATCATCAGCACGGTCAGCGCGAACGTGGCCACCGTGACCGCGAAGGAAAAATTCTTCATCGCCAACGGCTTTTCGCGCGGCAGGAAGGCCACGCCCAAGGCGCCGGCCGCCGGCAAAAAGACGATCAGGCTGAGCAACAGCGCGTAACAGGTTTCCGGAGCCATGCGTTTTAACCCGAGGAGCTAGAAGACCAAAAGCTGACCAGGGCGGCGAGTGCCACGGTCCCGACAACGATGAACACGATGTATTGCCGCAGTTGACCCGTCTCGGCCGACCGCAAACTCAGCCCCAAGCCGAACGTCCGCCGGGCCGTCCAATTCACCAGCCCATCGACCAGGTAACGATCGATCATGTCGTCGGCCAGCGACAGCCGTCGCGTCCAGGCGGCCAGACCGTCGAGGAACCGATCGATCGCGTCCTTGTCGCACTGCGCGATGCGGCGCGATACGAACATTACCGGCGCCACGAACACCACGTGATACAGCTCGTCGAAATACCATTTGTTAAGCAGGAATAAATACAACGGCCGGAACTGTTGGGCCACCTCCGCCGGCTCGGCCAGCCGCCAGCCGTAGAGCACCGTGGCCAACAACAGCCCCAGCATCGCGGTGGTAAAGGCGATCCCCTCGGCCCACATGTGCCACTCGTGGTTTTCTTCCAAGTGGATGTCGTGCTCGCTCGGATAACGCAAATCGGGCAAAAGCTTGCCGGCGCTGGCCACCAGCGTGCCGGCCGGCCGAGCTTGCTCCAGCAGGTGCTGCACGCCGAGCTCACGAATGCTGCCGCCGACGAACACCGCGCACAAGGCAAGCACGACCAGCGGCATGTACATGATCCGCGGCGATTCGTGCGCGTGTTCGTAGATGTGGTGATCGCGCGGCTTGCCGGCGAACGTCAAATACCACAGGCGGAACATGTAGAACGCCGTGATCGCCGCTCCGCCGGCCGCCACGATGAACAGCCAGCCCCAGCTCGGATTGTTGGCCCGGAATAGCAAGGCCTGGGCCAGGATCGCGTCCTTCGAGTAATGGCCGCTCAGCCCAATCGAAAAGGGAACTCCTGCCCCTATGATCGCCAGGCAACCGGCCAGCATCGTGTAAGCGGTCCAGGGCATTTTGTGCCGTAGTCCACCCATCTTCGTCATGTCGTTCGTGTGGCAGGCGTGAATCACCGATCCCGAACACATGAACAGCAGGCTCTTGAAGAAGGCATGCGTGATCAAATGGAACAGCCCCGCCACCCAGCCGCCAACCCCCAGGGCCAACATCATGTAGCCCAACTGGCTGACGGTCGAATAGGCCAGCACGCGCTTGATGTCGGTGGCCGTGATCGCGATCGTCGCCGCGATGAACAGCGTGATGCACCCGACCACCGCGATGGTCACCAGCACCTCGGGCGCAAAGACGGGAAAGAACCGGCCAACCAGGTAAACGCCCGCCGCCACCATCGTTGCCGAGTGGACCAGCGCGCTGACCGGCGTGGGCCCTTCCATCGCGTCGGGCAACCACACGTGCAACGGAAACTGCGCGCTTTTGCCGACGCAGCCGCAAAAGATTCCCAGCCCGGCGAGAACCAACAGCCAATAGGCCTTGCGACCGTAACCACCCGGGCTGAAATCCTTGCTCCACTCGGCCAACTTTTCGTCGCTCGGCTCGCCATGGGCGGCAATCTCCTTGGCTGCCACCGAGCGGACCATTCCCTCGGGCACGACGAGTTGAAAGTCGTTCTCTTTGGTTGGTGGACGGACCTGGCTGAAAATTCCCCGATCCTCCGGCTCGATCACACCATTGCCGTTGCGGTCGTAATCGCCAAACGCGAACGTGCCCAAGGTCGAAAACAGGACCATCAGGCCGATGATCATCCCAAAATCGCCGATGCGGTTGACGATGAACGCCTTGTTGGCCGCCGTCGACGCGCTTTTCCGCTCGCGATAAAAACCGATCAAAAAGTAGGAGCAAATGCCGACCAGTTCCCAGAACACGAAGACCATCGCGATGTTGCCGGCGATCACGATCCCCAACATGCTGAAGCAGAACAGCGACAGGTATTGAAAGAATCGTGGAAAGCGTCCCGGCCGCACCAAGTGGCCGTGGGCGTCGGCATGGACGCCGCCGTGCCCGCCATCGTGCGCGTCGCCGTGGGAATCGGCATGGGAATCGCCGTGCGAATTGCCGTGTCCATTGCCGTGGCCGTTGTCCGGCGAATTGCCGGCGGCGGCATGGCCGTGCAGATGCACCTCGTGGTCGGTCACCTCGTGCAGTTCGTCGTGCATGTAGCCAATGGCGTAGAAGTGGATGCACGTGGCGATGAACGTGACCATGGCGAACATCAACACCGTAAGCGCGTCGATGTAATAGCCGATCGTGACTTGCAGGGTGCCGAACTGGCCCAACACGTACCAATCGCCGACCACGGGCTGAATCTTGGCCAGCGGCTCCTCGGCGTGAAAAGCTTCGTCCCCTTCGGCGTGCTTTTCGGCCGCGGCCAGCTCGGCGGGCGTTTGCTCCTGGCCCCCCGAAACGTGGTGTGGCCCATCTTCCGCCTGCTCGTGAGTGGATGCGTGGGCCTCGTGATGCTCCGGCGGGAGCGGGCCGTGCGTCGGCAGCCAGACGCCAAATAACGCCACCAGCGACAGCAGGCAGGAACTGGCAATCGCCAAGGTGGCCAGATAGCCACCTCCCTTGCCGGCCTTGCCCATGCGTGGACCAAACAGCAGGATCAGCACGAACGAGGCCAGCGGCAGCAGCCAGGCGGTCGCCAGCAATTTGGGAAGTGCGGTCGGATCCACGCTTGCCTTAACCTTTCAGCTCGTCGGCCTGATCGACGTCGACCGTGGCGTGGTTGTTGTAGAAGTTGAGCGTGATCGCCAACGCCACCGCCGCTTCGGCCGCCGCCAACACGATGACGAACAGGGCGATCAACTGGCCATCAAGCCCGGCGCCGACCTGGCCCGGCCGCAGATACTCGCTGCCAAAGGCGACGAAATTGATGTTCGCGCCGTTGAGCACCAGTTCGATGCCCATCAGCACGCCCAGCGCGTTTCGCTTGGTCGCCATGCAAATCGCCCCGGTGACGAACATCACCGCCCCGACGACCAGATAGTGGGCCACGCCAATCGATTCAGCCAAAGGATTCACGGCAAGTCTCCCGGGCCGGCGGAAATCCGTTTCTTGGGGCGTGCCAAGTAGGCCGCCCCGACCAGCACCACCAACAAATGGACCGACACGATTTCGAACGGCAACAGATAACCCGATAGGCCGCCGGCAATTTGCGGATCGCCCTCTTCCAGCCGGTCGACGCGGGCTCCGAGTAAGCCCAGCCCCAGCCGCGATGCCGTCACCGGCGTCTCCGCTCCGGTGGCGATTCCCTCGGCCGGCGCCGACTGGTCGGCCAGCGGCACGGGCGAAACGGCCCGCCATTCGCCCACCTTGAAAGCCGCCACGAGCAGCACCCACAACAACAGTCCGCCGGCGATCAGGCTGGCAATCCATTCGCCGGCCTTGGTGCGCATCGAAATGAAGGGGCTTTGCGCCGTGAGCATCACGCCGAACACCAGCAGCACCAGCGTGCCGCCGACGTAGATCATCAGTTGCATCGCGCCCACGAAGTCGGCTCCAGCCAGAAAGAACAGTCCGGCCGTCGCCCCCAGCGATAACACCAGATAAAACGCCATCCGCACGACATTGCTGGTAAACACCACGGCCAGGGCAAATCCGCAGGCGACCAGCGCGAAGAGCAGAAAGAAAAACGAATGCCAATGAATCATGGCCGCTCCTCCTCGAACGTCGCCGGGGACTGTGTCCCCTTCGCCCGACCGGCCGCTTGCGCCACCGATGGCGCCGGTGCCGGCTCATGCGGCGTACCCGATTCTTCCGCCGCTTCGGGTTGATTTAGCCAGCCCTCGCGCACGGCTCCCAGCGGCACGCTCGGCCCCAGCAGCCAGCCGCCGGGGAACGCGTAGGCCCAAAGCGTGGCCCCCAAAAACATGGCAGCCGCAATCGGCGTGCAGTATTTCAAGCAGGTGGTCATTACCTGGTCGATCCGCAGCCGCGGCAGCGTCCAGCGGACCCACATCATGAAAATCACGCCGAAACAGGCCTTCAGCAGAAAATTCATCAATCCAATGAGATTCGCCACGTAAGCCAAAATGGGGTGCGCGCTGCCGGCCAGCCCCAGCCAGTGCGTGATCGGCACGGGCCCGTTCCAGCCACCGAAGAACAGCACCGCCGCCAGACCGCTCACGGCGAACATCGAGCCGTATTCGGCCATGAAGAAGATGCTCCACCTGAGGCCCGAGTACTCGGTGTGGAAACCAGCCACCAGCTCGCTTTCGGCTTCGGCCAGGTCGAACGGCGCCCGATTCACGCTGGCCGTGGCACAGGTAAAGTAGACCCAGAAGATGACGAACGTGAACGGATCGTGAAGCACGAACCAGTTGGTGAACCAGCCTTGCTGCATCTCGCCAATCGTCACCAGATCCATCGTGCCGGCAATCAGCACCGGCACGACCGCACACATCCCCAGCGGCACTTCATAGCTGACGACCTGGGCCGCCTCGCGCATGGCGCCGAACAGCGACCATTTCGATGCCGAAGCATAGCCGGCCAGAATCACTCCAAAAACTTCCAGCCCTAGCACGGCAATGATGAAGAACACTGCGACATTCAACCGCAAGCCCACCCAGTTATCGGAAAACGGCAGGGCGAAATAAGCGCAAAACGAAGCGCAAAAGCTGACGTACGGAGCCAGGCGGAAGAGCAGCGGGTCAGCTCCCGCAGGCATCAGATCTTCTTTGGCGATCAGCTTGACGCCGTCGGCCAGCGTTTGCAGCCAGCCAAACCGCCCGCCCACGCGGGTGGGACCCAACCGGTCCTGAATGCGGCCGGCAATCTTCCGTTCCAGCCAGATGAAAATCAGCGCGCCCCCCGCCACCACCACGTTCAGCAGCATGCAGTGGATCAGGGCGGCGACCAGGTAGGCCAGCCATTTCCACGCGGGGGGAAAAAAGTTCTGCAAATATTCAGCCACGCTAACTTCCTAAACCGGCCCAAACCAACAGGAAGCACGCTTTTCGGCACACGATCTGACAGTGCCGCAGTAATCAATAGCAAGAGAAGTGGACGAAAATATCGCACAAAATTTCGGCGAGCGAAAGTCCCCCCAATGCGGCCCCTCCGCAGCTCCGATCGCGATCCCTCAGCAAGCGTGGAGGGCGAGCGCCGGCCGTCCTACCGATGTGCCGCAATTGGGCGTATCCGGCTGCCGACGCCATGCAACCTGAGCGAGTGGCGGAATGAAGAATCGGCCCGCGGAACCGCTGCTCGGCTCCGATCGCTCCGGCGGCTGCCCGCTATATTGTCTTCAGCGCCTCAGTAGACGCCCTACGTTTTGCCGCGCCAGGAGCCCAATCCAATGCCCGAAAAGTCGCAGCCTCCGAGTCCGCCACCGGCGATGTTTCACACCACCCCGCCTGGCAGTGGCCCGATCGTAGCGGTCGTGGGCGACGTCTATCGCTTTCTGGCGACCGGCCGCGAAACAGCCGGCCGCTACGCGTTGTGGGAAGCGATCGTGCCGCCCGGCGGGGGGCCGCCGCTGCACCAACACACCCGCGAGAGTGAAGGCTTCTTCATTATCTCAGGCGAGCTCACGATCACCGTCGGCGACCGCCGCATGACCGCTAAGGCCGGTGCTTACGTGCACCTGGAACCCGGCACCCGGCACTGCTTCAAAAACGAAACCGACCAAACGGCGCGGATGCTGATCCTGATCGCGCCGGCCGGGCTGGAAGACTATTTTCTGGAGGTCGGCTCGCCTCTCGCCTCGGTCGACGAACTGCCGCCGTCGCCTTCTCCGGCCGAGATTACCCGGCTGCTGGCCGTCGCCCCGCGCTATGGGTTGACGATTTTTCCGCCGCCGCGCGCCTAATCGGCTCGATTGAACCTGTGTTCAGGGAGCGCCGACCTTCGGTCTGCGGCAGTTCCGCGGTCAACCGTTCGCCGAAGTGATCAGCACCTGCAGCACGCCGGCAATCGACACCCAAACGAAATAGGGACCTTGTGCGAGAGCGACCCAGCGGTGGTACGGCCCAACGGCCGCCATGCACCAAACGATTGTCGTCCACACGACCACGATGTCCACAGTGGCCAGCGGCAGGTTCCTGAGGCCGGAGAAGATCGGCATGAATAACACGTTGGCCGCGAGATTCACGACGAACGGCGTAGCGACGCGCCAAGGCAGTTTCTTGCGCGCCGCCTGCACGAACACGAAGCCGAAACTAAGCGCAATGATTGGGTAGAGGATCGACCAAATCAGGCCAATCGTGGACGGTGACGGAGTCCACGTGGGCTTGGCGAGCGCGTTGTACCAGTCGATCCAGGGCAATCCTTAGCAGCTCCCCATTCTGGAACCCGGCCAATACGCGAGGCCTGAGAATAGCCGCTCTCAGCGATCGATCTCGCCCATCACGATGTCGAGCGAGCCGATGATCGCCGGCACGTCGGCAATCAGGCAACCCCGGCACAGCTCGTGCGTCACCGAGAGATTGCAGAAGCAACTGCTGCGCGCCCGCGCTCGCCAAGGAATGGCGCCCGTGCCGAGACTGACGATGTAAAATCCCATCTGGCCGCGGGGAGCTTCGGTCTCCAGATAAGCTTCCCCCTTGGGCAACTTCTCGGTCAGCTTGACCGGTTCGCCCCAGGAGCCCGTGGCAGTGCTGTAGCGATCGATGGCCTGGCGCACCAGGTCGATCGATTGCATCACTTCGAGCATCCGCACGTAAAAACGGTGCCAACAATCTCCCAGCACGGCGCTCGCAGGCACCGGCGGATAGTTGTGGTCCTTGGGATAGTGGCCGTTCTTCTCCACGATCACTTCGAACGCATAACCATCGTACATCTCGGTATAGCGTTCTTCGCCGTCGCGGCGCAGGTCGTGGTCGACGCCGCTGCCGCGGAGCACCGGTCCGGTCGTGCCATAACTGATCGCCATCTCGGCTGACATCACGCCGATGCCGGCGGTGCGACGAACGAATATCGCGTTCGTCGTCAACAGCGTGTGGTATTCCTTGATCACCGGCTCGAGCTGAGTCAGAAACGCCTCGCACTTTTGCAGCCAGCCGGGCGGCAGGTCGGCCGTCGCTCCGCCGACCGTCAAATAGCTGTACGTCAGCCGCGCGCCGCAGGCTTCTTCGAACAGATCCAAAATCCTTTCCCGCTCGCGAAAGGCGTACAGAAACGGACTGAACGTGCCCAAATCGAGTCCGTAGGCCCCCATGCCCACCAGGTGGCTGGCGATGCGGCCCATCTCGGCGATGATGACCCGCAGGTGCTTGGCCTTTTCGGGCAATTCAAGCTTGAGCAATTTTTCGACCGTCATTGCCCAGCCGAGATTCATGTTCATCCCGGCCAGGTAATCCATCCGGTCGGTGTATGGAATCCACTGCCGGGGCGTGAGATTCTCGCCGATCTTTTCGGCGCAGCGGTGCAAATAGCCGATGTGCGGCGTCGTTTCCGAAACGATCTCTCCGTCCGTCCTCAGCACCAACCGCAGCACGCCATGCGTGCTCGGATGCTGCGGACCCATGTTGACCAACATCTCGTCGGTCCGCACGTCGAACTCAATGATCCGCGGATCGTCGTAAACTTCCGTCGCCATTTTTAGTTCCGGCTTCCGCAGGTTTTTTGGTCCCAGCTTCCGCTGGCTGTTGAACCGCTGTCAAACGGCAAAAAAACGCCCGCTCTCACCCCGGCCAGGGACCGGCCGCATTGTCCCTCAATCAACCTGCCCGCGTTGGTTCTCCAACGACGCCGGCCCCGTATTGTCCGACCTGTAGCCTGTAGCCTATCTCCCCCGAATCCCGTGATACTCCAACGGCATCTCGTAATCCTTGCGGAGCGGATAGCCGACCCAATCTTCGGGGCAGAGGATCCGCCGCAGGTCGGGATGGCCGGTGAACATGACGCCCGACAGGTCGTAGACCTCGCGCTCGTGCCAATCGGCCGTCCGCCAGATGTGGTTCACGGTCGGCACTTCGGGCAGCTCGCCCGGCTTGTCGTTTTTCCACCGCGGCAGCATCACTTTCAGCACCAGGCTGGTTTTGTGCGGCAAGCTCCACAGGTGGTAGACCACTTCCAAATGGGGTTCAAACCCGGCCTTGGCCGCCTTTTTGGGATCGGGCTCCAGGTAGTCGACCCCGCTGATGCAGTTGAGTTGGTTGAACCGCAGATCGGGCTCATCCCGCAGGTATTGGCACAGGGCCGGCAGGCCGGCGGGCGTGACTTCGATCCAGGGATCGATCGCGGTCAATTCGGCGCCGGTAATTTGATCGCCGAATCGTTTTTTGAGCCGGTCGAGAAAGGCTTCGCCGCGCATCGTCGTGCTCGTTTTCTACTGGATTCGAAATTGGGATTCCGGTGTCTCGATCGCACCGCGTGCCGAAGGCGAGACGCGATCGCTCCGTCGCGTCAGTGCGAACTCCCGACGGCCGCCGCCTGCGGCTCTTCCATCAGCGTCGGCTGCGGCGAAGCCGCGGCTGCGCGTTCGCGGCTGAGCGCCCTCACCCAATCGAGATCGCCCCGCCGCCAAACGTAGGCAAAGCCGACCAACAGCACGCCAAAAAACACACCGATGTCGAGGATCGACGTCACGACCAGCGACCGCGCGGTCTCCACGACTTCGGCCCGCGATTTCGGCAGCGCGAGCGTCGGCACGCCCAGTTCGCGGTAGACTCCGACTTCGGTCACGCTCAGGTCTTCATCCTCGGCGGCGGGTGCCTGCGGGCTGCTGCGTTTTACCAGCGAGAGGTTCGACGTTGCGGCGATCTCGACGCTCGGGTCGAGCAAATGCACGGCCTTGCCGTAAACCGTGGCCCAAGGAAAGAAGAAGGCCACTTCCACGTCGAAGATGATGAACAGCAAAGCCACGACGTAGAACCGCAGGTCGAACTGCACGAAGCTGGAACCGATCGTCGGTTCGCCGCATTCGTAGACTTCGAGCTTTTCGGTGTTGGGCGCCTTGGGCCGCACCAGCCAGCCGATTAGCAGATTGAAGAAGACAAAGGCCAACCCGACGCCGGTGAAGAGTGCCAGGTAGCCGACGATCAGCGTGGGAGAATTCATCGCTTCCGCTTTGGCCTGCTTCGAAAAACGCGCGAAATGTCGCCGCAGAATGGAGTGGAGTCGCCCGGCATTCGGACAGCCATCAGTCAATAATGCGCCAGTGGCGCACCACGCGGGCCGGAACTCCAGGCGGCATTGTAGCGCGAGCCGTGGTGGCCCTG
>DATJTR010000064.1:0-3450 GCA_035503215.1 Pirellulales bacterium | reverse complement strand
GGTCCAGCGATCCAGCAAATAAAGCTAGTGTCGCTTTGGCTTTGAGGCGAAACTACCAGCCGGCGCCGGCCTGCCGGCTGCCGAAACTGTTGGAGAGCCACAAACCGCTCGTAGCTTGCCGAGGTCCCGCAATGCGAGTCTTCCCGGTTCCGGAGCCGTGCTCCGTCGACGCCTATCAGGCGGGCCATTATCTGATGTTGCCGGGCGGCATGGAAGATTTTGAACTCTCGCACGGGGTTTTTCGCCGCCCGCTTGACGTTCCGCCGGGCGAGCCGGTGGACATGCGTTTGCTCTCGGGCGGGCTCGCTCCTTTTTTGCTGCTCGAGCCCGGTTTTGCCCGGCCGCTGGAACGCGATGATTTGGACGCGGCCGAGGAATTTTACAGCGACTTCTATCTGGGTCAGCCCTACCCTTGGCCGCGGGCGATGTTCGAGCGGATCCTGGCCGAACATGCAGGATACTACCCGCTGTGCGTGATGGGCCTATTCGATGGGCAGGCTCATTACGTTGGCGAACCGTGCGTGCAGATTTGGACCGACGCCCCCGGCTGTGGTGAGTGTGTCGGCTGGATTGAAAGCACCTTGCTACCCTACCTGTGGAGCTTTTCGATCTGCGCCACACGCTCGCGTCGCCGCAAGGAGCGGATGATCGCCGTCTTTCGGGCTGCGTATCCGAGTCGGTCGCTCGATGAATTGCACCAAATGGTCGCCACGCGGCTGCACGATTTTGGCCGCCGCGGCGGGGCGGCGAGTCAAATGACCGGCATCGCCCATCTCTACAACTGGCTCGGTACTGACACGGTCGATGCCGCCTATGCTGCTGCCCGCTATTTGAACGGCGGCCGATCGTTCGGCGCCTGCTCGGTATTGGCCTCGGCACATCGTTCCACCACCCCCTGGCCGCGCGAAGACGAAGCGTACGACCGGATCGTGAAACTCATGGAGCGTTACAAGGTCATTTCGATCGTGGCCGATACCTACGGCTACGCGCGCGGCATTCGCAAGTTGGCCGAGCGGGCCGAGACGATTCGCTCCCGCGGCGGTTGGCTGGTTGCACGCCCCGATTCGGGCGATCCGGTGGAAACCACGCTGCTTGGCCTGACCGAACTTGCAACGGCGCTCGGCGTCGATCGGCAGGAAAGCGGGCTGAAAATCATCCGCGGTGCGAGCATCCTGCAAGGGGACACCATGTCCGATAGCTGGATCTTCGAACGGATTTATCCGGCGGTCGTGGCCGCCGGCTTTTGTCCCAGCAATCTGGTGTTCGGCATGGGGGAGCAGAATCACAAAGCCTATCGTTCCGAAACCGAGTTGGCCTATAAGACGGCCCTGGTGGGAATCGACGACCCGCGCTTTCCGAGCGGTTTCCGCGAGAACATGAAAAGCTCCGACGTTCTCTTGAAACGGAGCATTCCCGGCGCGGTCGGGGTCGATTGCAGTCGGCCGCAGCGCCGTGTCTATCCGATCACGATCGAGCAGCTTCGGCGAGGCGAAACCGGTGATCTGGTCGTGCTGCACGACCGCCGGCCCAACCCCCTGCCCGTGCGGCAAGAGCTGTTCGCCGAGACTCGCGAGCGGGCCTGGCGTTCCTGGCTCGAATTGCCTGCCGATGCCGGCGACACGTTCGACCCGGCTCTGCGGCACAAGCAAGAAGAATATATCTGCACAATGACCGCCGATTGACGGACGAAGTCCGCCTTTCGGCCGACGTCAATTTGCGGTCGGCGCCGACTGTGCGGCCGACCCTGACTGCCCCTGCGGATTGAGTCGTACCAGCAACCACTGCTGTGCCTTATCGGCCCCGAAGTGCATCATCACGGGTGCCTCGGGCTGAGTCAGGTTATACAGGCCCGCTTCCATCACCGTCGTCTGATTGTCGCCGATGGTCCAAGCCACGCGCTGGGTCTGCTTGTCGATCGATCCTTCGATGGGCGCGGTGCTGTCGGATACCGTGTCGGTGTAATTACCCCGTACGATGCCTTGCTTGTTCACCGCAAGTTGCACCAGGTCGCCCGACTGCTCTTCGCCGGGCGAAGTCAGAGCAAAAACTCCTAGCGGCAACCAATCTCCGGTTTCGCTGACCTGAGCCGTGGCACCACTCTCTGCCTGATCGGCAACCTGGTCGTAATACTGAGCCGCGGTGTCGGCGTCCTGGCCGTCAATGTAAACGTCGCCGTTTTGATAAACGATGTTGTTGCCGTAGTCGTAGTCGATCGGCCCGGCACCGTACCCTCCGTAACCGCCGTAATCGCCGAACCAGGCACCGACTGCGGCCCATGAAGCGGCGTTCCAGGCGGCGCCTGCGCCCCAGCCCTCGGCCAGCCACGCATCGGGGTGGTTTTGGTACCACGCGCCGTTATACGCTCCCCACTGATCGAAATGATTGCGGACATTGTTGGCCCAAGTCTGCCTTTGCTGCGGCGTCCAACGGCCAGGAGCCCCATCGGGCCGGCTCCAGCCGCCCCCCGTCGCCCAATTGCCTGTCGCGCGATTGCCGGCCGCGGCCGAAGACCCGGCGGCGAACTGGTGAAATCCTTCATCCGATGGCAGGCCGAGGAAGCGGTTCAACTGCTGGCGCGACGGCGTTGCCGAAGGGTTGTAGTGCGAAACGTCGGCTCGGTCGGCGGCATAGGCGCCGGCATTGAAGCGGTCGAATCCGCCATCGAAACGCTCGCCGCCCCAACCGCCGTCGCGAGCGGCGCCAAAACCGTCGTCGCGAAAGCCGCCAAAATCGGCCCCGTGAAAGCCCCCGAAATCGCCGCCGCCGTGAAAGCCGCCTCCACCAAAGCCACGGGCCCAAATCTTGCCCGGCTCGGCAGTCATCCATGTGCTGCCCATCACGAGCAGCGCTAGCAACCGTGTTTGCATCTTCTTTTTGCTCCGCACGATCATTCGAGAATTGGAATCTTGAAAGGCGATCGAGTGCCGACCGATCACTGGCTGGCCGTGCCGCGCATCAGACGAATCTCGGCGGTGTCCGGCAGCGAAACGCCGCCAGCCCGCCGCTCGCGTGACTGCCAAGTGAGCGTGTCGCGGTCGAGCCGCGTCAGGTAATTGACTGCCGCAGTCGTGGTGCCATCGGGCGATTTGCCGCGGGTGGCGATCGCCCAACCTGTCTCTTGCGGGATCCATGTACCCACGGCATAGCCGGCGTCGGAGGTGAAGCTCCACGACTGCAGATCGTGACTCCCGGGCTCTTGCCCGATCAGTTGCACGCCCGACGCGGTCGTTCGTCCACCCTGTCGCACCGCATACGTTCGTTCCAGAAAGCTGTGATTGGCTACCCAGCGATAGGTGACTTCCATCAGCGTGCCGTGTTGCTCGGAGCGCCAGGAGCCGACCAGCCAATCCAAGCTCGACAGCGGACCGTCGGCGACTCGATGCTCGACGCGGGGCTCTCGCACGCTGGCCATCAGCCACTCGTTTCCTTGCCTGGCATGAATTGCCGTAT
>DATJTR010000063.1:0-4879 GCA_035503215.1 Pirellulales bacterium | reverse complement strand
GCTCCCGGGGCCAGCTCGCGCACTTCCGCGTCGCAGCCCTCGGTTTCGATTCGCAGACCGTCGATCTTCTGCTCCGGGTGGCCCACCGGCACGGGGGTGGTCGCTTTCAACTCGGTCGCATCGCCCGTGGCTTCCAGTTCGATGCCGATCGACAACTCGTACGGCCGCGGCTCCAAATAGCCCGTTTCCCCCGAGGGCGGCTCCTTCCAGATCCAGCGACCATCGCCAACCACCGGAATCACGCTGAAGGCCGGCGCCCGCCAGCTCTCCGACGTCACCTGGCACACGCGTATGCCGCCTGCCGTACCGAACAACGTCGGCACCGCCGCCGAGCAAACGGCTGCACCACTCACGCGTAGAAAATCGCGTCGATCCATTGGCTTCGATCCACGAGCGCAAAAACGCCGCACGCTTCCCCTATTCTGAAATTAGTTGCTCGCCAGGCGACTGTCCATCGTGCGCCCGGCCTTGTGCCCTCGGGAGCGGCTTGTCCGTCAGCCGACTGCACCGGATTTGCCGGTAGCCTACGGCACGCGGCTCGGGCCCGATCGCTATCGGGTCTGGCCGCAGCCTTTACCATTTGAACGCGGCAAACTCCGCGTATTGCCCCGCGTTGAAACGCTTCGCAATCCTTGCGCTCTCATCTAAAATGCGGGTTCCACGGTCGATTGGCGGAACAGGCCGTACCCTTCACTTCTCAAACTTCATCGGGAAGAGCGTTTCGTCTATGACGGCCGTCTATTTGACCGAGGTCGATGTTCATCAATTGCTCGACATGCCGCTGGCTATCGAAGTCGTGCGGGAGGCCTTCCGCCAACTCGGCAGCGGAAATGCCGACAACGTGCCCCGCGTTCGCGCCCGCGGACCGGGAGTCGTGCTGCACAGTCTCTCGGCCACCGCGTCGTATCTTGGTTTCGTCGGCTGGAAGATCTACACGACCACGCGCTCGGGCGCTCAATTCTTGATCGGCTTGCACGATGCTGCCACCGGCCAGTTAGAGGCTCTGATTGAAGCCGATCGACTGGGGCAGCTTCGCACCGGGGCCACGACCGGCGTGGCCGTCGAATGGCTGGCGCTTCCCCGGGCGAGCGAAGTCGGCGTCTTCGGCGCCGGGCGGCAAGCCCGCACACAGCTTGAAGCGGTCGCCCGTGTTCGTCCCTTGCGGATGGCGTATGTCTACAGCCGCACGGCCGACAACCGACAGAAATTTGCCGACGAGATGTCGGCCCGGCTGCGGTTCGAAGTACGGCCGGTCGACCGTCCGCAAGAGGCGGCCGAAGAACTGCCGATCGTCGTCACGGCCACCAGCAGCGCCACTCCCGTGTTCGACGGGCAGTGCCTGGCCGAAGGGGCGTTGGTGTGCGCGATCGGCAGCAATTGGGCCACGCGGGCCGAAGTCGATTCCCACGTCGTCCGCCGGGCCGACAACATCGTGTGCGATAGCGTCAAAGCCTGCCGTCTCGAGGCGGGCGAATTCGTCGGCCCTCTGGAAAGCGGCGTCTTCGATTGGAACCGCGCGGCGAATCTGGCCGACGTCGTGAACGGCACCGCCGTCGGCCGTAACACGAACGACAGCATCGTGCTCTTCAAATCGGTCGGGCTGGCGATCGAAGACGTCGCCCTGGCGGCCAAACTTTTGGAAATGGCCCGGGCCCAAGGCAAAGGCCAGCCGCTCCCGTTCTAACCGCTCGCCAACCGAGCGTTCGTCGCCCTACCGCTGGTCGATCGGCGTCCACGCCCGGGGCGGCGGGCCAATATAGTTCGCGCGCGGTCGAATCAAGCGGTTGTTATCGAGCTGTTCGACCACATGCGCGCACCAGCCGGTCACGCGGCTGACGACGAATAGCGGCGTATACAGTTCGACCGGCAAGCCGAGATAGTAATACAGCCGGGCGCTCGGCCAATCGAGATTCGGCGGCAGCTTCTTTTCTTTCACCACGATCGTCTCGATCGTGTCGGCCATCTGCTCCATGTCCTGGTTGCCGGTTTCCACGGCCAGTTCGCCGCACAGTTCTTTTAGCAGCGTCGCTCGCGGATCGCCGGTCTTGTACACCCGGTGGCCGAAACCCATGATCCGTTGCTTGCGGGCCAGCGCGTCGCGGACCCAAGCCTCGGCTTTGCTGGCACTGCCGACCTGTTTCAGCACGTACATCACCTGCTCATTGGCGCCGCCGTGCAGCGGGCCCTTGAGCGCCCCGATGGCGGCCGTGATCGACGAATCGAGATCCGACAGCGTCGAGGCCACCACGCGGGCCGTGAACGTCGAGGCGTTGTACTCGTGCTCGGCATACAGAATGAGCGACACGTCCATCGCCCGCACCATCCGCTCGCTCGGTTCATCGCGAAACAACAGCCACAGCAGGTTGGCGGCCAGCGACAGCCGCTCGTCGGCCGGCACGGGCTCCTTGCCTTGCACCAACCGATGCCGGGCTGCCAGCAGCACCGGCAATTGGGCCACTCGCCGCTCGGCTTTGCGCAAGTTGGCGTCGTGACCGTTGTCCCCCGCTTCCTCGTCCCAATGAGCCAAGGCACTCGCTCCGGTGCGCATCACGTCCATCAGGGGCGCGGTGGCCGGAATCTGCCGCAGCAGTTCGACGAGCGGACCTGGCAGATGAGCTGCCGCGTGCAAGCGGTCGGAAAAGGCCGTCAGGCGTTCCCGCGTCGGCAGTTCGCCGTGCAACAGCAGGAAAGCGACTTCCTCGAACGTCGCCTGGCGCGCCAGTTCGTCAACCGAGTAGCCCCGGTATTCCAATCCGCCGGTGATCGTGCTGATCGCCGTTTCGCCGGCGACGACTCCTTCCAAGCCGGGACTGTAGACAGATTCGGTCATGATTTGCGCTGCTCGGTGGTGGTGGCTTCGAAGTATGCGCGGTCACGTTGTTCGTAATCTTCGTAGCCGATCGTGTCGTAAAGTTCCTGCCGCGTCTGCATCAGATCGAGAAGCTCGGATTGCGTACCGTCGTTGGCGATCGTGGCCAGCCCCGCCTCGACCGCTTTCATTGCCACGCGAAGCATCGTCACCGGATAAAGGACGGCCGCGTAACCCAAGTCGGCCAGCTCATCGAGCGGCAACAGCGGGCTTTTGCCGAACTCGGTCATGTTGGCCACCAGCGGCGCTTCGATCGCCTGGGCCACACGTTCGAAATCGGCCCGCGTCGCCAGGGCTTCGGGAAAGATCCAGTCGGCCCCGGCGGCCAGATAGCGTTTCGCCCGCTCGATGGCTTCATCGACCCCGCCGACCGAGGCCGCGTCGGTGCGGGCCAGAATCACCAGGTCCGGATCGCGACGGGCCGAGACGGCGGCCCGCAGTTTGGCACACATTTCCTCCGGCTCGACGAGTCGTTTGCCCGACAAATGCCCACAGCGCTTCGGCAATTCTTGATCTTCGAGTTGGATTGCCGCGGCACCGGCCGCTTCCAGCTCACGCACGGTCCGCTCCACGTTGACCGGCCCGCCAAAGCCGGTATCGGCGTCAACGATCAGCGGGATCTGTACGCGGCGCGTGATGTAGGCCGCCTGTTGGGCCAACTCGGTGAGCGAGAATAAGCCCACGTCGGGCAGTGCCAGCGTTCCAGCCGACAGCGCCGCCCCCGACAGGTAGACGGCATCGAACCCGGCATCTTCGGCCAGCCGCGCCACCAAGGCGTTGAACGCGCCGGGGATTTGAATCGTGACGTCGGCCACCGCCTCGCGTAGTCGCCGGCCGGGAGACGTGAGTGCCATCGTGCTGCTCCTGCGGCGGGAGGATGATCGGGCGAGAGCGATACGAGACGGACCGATAGCCCGGTCCGTCAAGAATAATAGGTGTCGCAGGCGTGGCTTTGCAAGGGGCAGACGCAATCGCCCGAAACGCCGCGTGCGCGGCTGTTCGGCGCCTCGGTGCGGGCCGCCAACTTCCGCTACACGCCGAACGCCGACTGAGTTAGGCTACAAGACCCATGAATCGCGCTCCCTCCGAACTTGCCGAACCGCAATCCGACGCGTCGCTGGCCGCGCGCCGGCGGCAGGCGATCGTCGAAGTCGCCTTGATCTTCATGGTTTTTTTCATTCACGCGGCCTGGCCCGTGCCCGAGGTGAACGAAACGCATTACCTCACGAAAGCCAAACATTATTGGGACCCGACCTGGTGCCCGCACGATTTGTTCCTCGACTCGGCCGATGCGCACCAGGTGTTCTATTGGACGTTCGGTTGGCTGACGCGGTTTCTTAGTCTGCCGGCCACGGCTTGGGTGGGCCGAGTGACGACCTGGGGACTGTTGGCCTGGGCCTGGCAGCGGCTCAGTTTTACGCTCGTTCCGCGGTTTCTCTGGTCGGTGCTGTCGGCTGCATTGTTCGTCACGCTCACGAGCCGCATGCACATGGCCGGCGAATGGGTGATCGGCGGTTTCGAGGCCAAAGACGTCGCTTACGTCTTCGTGTTTCTGGCTCTGGCGGCGCTAGCCCGCGAGCGCTGGCCGGCGGTGTGGTTGCTGCTCGGCGTGGCCAGCGCATTTCATGCCTTGATCGGCGGCTGGTCGGTGCTGGCGGCCGGGGTGGCCTGGCTTTCGGCCGGGCGCGATCGGCCCGCGATCCTTCGCATGGCGCCCTGGCTCGCGCTGGGGTTGCTCCTCGCCCTGCCCGGTTTGATCGCGGTGCTGTCGCTGAATTGGAACGTCGACCCGGCGGTCGTTCGTGAGGCGAGTCGGATCTACGTCTTCAGTCGTCTGCCGCATCACCTGGTGCCGCAGGCATTCACGCTGGTGTTCGTCTTTCGGCATATTCTGGTGGTTGGCATCTGGCTGCTGTTGTGCCGATTCGTGCCGGCCGGCCGGGGCGAGCGGCTACTTCGCTGGTTCGTCGCCGCGTCGATTGCAATGAGCCTGACGGGCTGCCTGATCGC
>DATJTR010000062.1:0-7809 GCA_035503215.1 Pirellulales bacterium | reverse complement strand
GACCCGATCGAGCGCATCTCGAGCCGGGTGCAGGCCGTGGCCTGTTTCTTTCCACCGACCGATTTCTTGAACTATGGACAGCCGAACGAAAACGCCCTGGGCCGCGGCAAGCTCTGGGATTACAAAGCGCCGTTCGATTTTCATGAATTTGACCCGCAGCAAAAGATGTTCGTCCGCGTGACCGACGAGGAAAAGATCCTGGCGATTGGCCGGCAGATTTCGCCGATCAATCACATTTCGGCCGACGATCCGCCGGTGTTGATTTTTCACGGCGACAAGGATTGGCTGGTGCCGATCCAGCAATCCGAATCGTTCATCGATAAGCTCGGAAAGGCCGGCGTCGATGCCCGCCTGGTGGTCAAGCCGGGAGCCGAGCACGGCTGGCCCGACACGAGCCAGGAGATGGCCACGCTCGTCGAGTGGTTCGACCAGCATTTGAAGACGCCGCGGCAGTGAGCAAGCTGTTGCGCGGGCGCGACCGCCCTACCGCCCGGTACGGCCGGTGAGCGTGGCGACGACGGCCACGAGCTCGCCCGGATCGACCGGCTTGGTGATGTGCCCTTGAAAGCCGGCCAGCATGGCTCGCTTGCGATCTTCGGCGCGGGCCAGGGCCGTGAGGGCCGCCGCGGGAACTTTGCCTCCCTGGCTTTCTTCGCGGCCGCGGATTTCGCGAATCAGGTCGTAACCGTCGCGCTCGGGCATGCCGACGTCGCTGAGGATGACGTCGGGCGGGTGGCCGTCAAACAATTGCAGCGCTTCCTCGGCCGAAGAGGCCAGCGTCACATCGGCATCGTGCTGCATGAGGAGCTTTTTCACCAGTTCGCGGGCGTCGGGTTCGTCGTCCACGACCAACACCCGCAACCCTTTGAGCGAGATGGACGGATGAGCGCTGCCCGCCGCCGTCGCCGCGGAGGGTTCCGCGGGGGGCTCGACTGGATGGATCGAGCGGATGGGCAGATTCAGGATGAAAGTCGCCCCTTGGCCGGCGCCGGCGCTGTGGGCCGTGGCGGTGCCGCCGTGCAATTCGACCAGGTGCTTGACAATCGATAGTCCCAGACCCAGGCCGCCATATTTGCGGGCGGTGCTCGAGTCGCCCTGACGGAAGCGTTCGAAGACATAGGGCAGGACCGCCGGATCGATGCCTTGGCCGGTGTCGGTGACTTGGATTTCGGCGTGCGAATTGATGCGTTTCAGCACGATTTTGACGCGACCCTCTTTCGTATTGAACTTGATGGCGTTCGCCAGCAGATTCCAGACGACTTGTTGCAAGCGGCCGCTGTCTCCCATCACGGCACTGGCCCGCGGGTCGAGCACGGTTTGGATGCGAATGCCTTTGGCCTCGGCGGCGGGCCGGACCGTTTCGACGGCGGCTTCGATGACTTCGATCAAATCGACATGAGTCACGTCGAGCCGCACCTTGCCGGAAACGATGCGGCCCATGTCCAAGAGGTCGTCGATGATTTGGGCCTGGGCTTTGGCGTTCCGCTCGATCACGGCGAGCCCTTCGCCAATCTGGTCGTGTTCCGTGTGGCTGTAGCGCAAGAGTTGGGAGTAGCCCAGGATGGCGTGCAGCGGCGTGCGCAGTTCGTGCGAAACCGTGGAAAGGAAATCGTCCTTGAGGCGATTGGCGGTTTCGGCGTCTCCGCGGGCGATGCGTTCGCTCTCGAGCAAGCTGGCCAGCTTGACTTCGCTCTCCCGCAGGGCATATTCGACCCGCTTGCGCTCTTCGACCTCGCCGCGCAGTTCGTTATTCAGCCGGGCCAAACCCGGAAAGTTCAAGGCTTGCGGGACCACCCACACGAGCGCGAAGACGGTGCCCCAGGAGACGAGCGCGGTCGACAACTTCACCAGGCCCGAAAGACGATAAACGGGATGCCAAAAGATGACCGATTCGATCAGATGCCCAAAGCCGCAGGCAAAGATGAACGCGACGAACAGCCAGAGGATTCGTGGAAATGGCACGTCCCGACGGCGGAGAATGAAAAACGCCAGCACCAGGGGGATCGCCGTATAGGCCCCGAAGATTGCGGCGTCCGACACGATGTGCATCCAGCCAAGCGAATCGGTCCAGCCGGTGCCGCATGTCCAGCGAGGTGGAAAACCGGAGGTGTCGAACAGCTTGCTGAGGAATTCGAACATTGGGCCTTAACCTGGAGACGGCATGCGATTCAGGCGCGTCGGGGGGCTCATTCTGGGGGTGGTTGCGCGGAGCGCCCCAAGTCCCTCGATATCAGCCCGCCTGATTCTGTACTGCATTCGGACCGAATGCCCACGGCGTCGCTGCCCAGGGTTGATGATAACCCTTTGCGACGCAGGCCGAAACCGCGTGAATCGACCGTTCACGGTGCGTCGTTTGGCCGGTACTGGTTAGGACCGCGCAAGCATGGCCCTTTGGTGCTCGACAGATTGCGGGGTCAAGGCGATAATCAACCGGCTCGCCGGCCCACTCGCGGCCGTCAAGCGCGTCTGGCCTATCGAGTTTCCCATCGAAGAAACAGTTTAGAACAGGGTTAGACCACGCGCCAAAGGGCAGAGGAGTGTGGGGGCGATGAAGAGGCAGCTCTCACGTGCGCCGGACCATCGCCGGCAGCGGTTCGCCGTGCGCGACATCGCGGTGCGCGCCGGCCGGCGGCTCAAGTTCGAGTCGCTCGAAGATCGATTGCTGCTGGCCGCCGACATGTGGACCGGCGGCAGCGGTACGTGGACGACGGCCGGCGATTGGAGTGCCGGCGTGCCGACGTCGTCGTCGCAAGTGACGATCAGCCCGTCGAGCTCGGCGACGATCACCATCAGTTCCGCAGTGTCGATCGCCAGCCTGACGGTCGGTAGCAAGGCCACGCTATCGATCTCCAGCGGTTCGCTGGCGACGACGTCGACCGTGACGAACAGCGGCACGATCAGCGCGGCGGCCGGCACCACGACGTCGATCGGCACGAGCTACACCGGCAACCAGGGGGCGACTCTCTCGCTGCCCGGCGGCGGCTCGACCTCGAACCCGGCCTCGAACGAAGTGACGAACCCGGGCTTCGAAACGCCGACCGCGAGCGGCACTACTACCGAGCCGACCAGCTGGAACTCTTGGGGCTCGGAATACTCGAGCACGCAGTACGCATTCACTGGTGCCCAGTCATTGGAAATGAGTGGCGCGAACTCGGGCGTATCCGAGTCGTTCAACGTCAGTCCGGGGGCCTCGTATACCGTGTCGGTCGACGCGATGACGCCCAGCACCGCTCCCTTGACCGGCAACGAAGCCGGACAGTTGGAGCTCTTGTACTTCAATTCGTCTGGCACGTTGCTCAGTTCCTATTCGGCTCCGAATTCGATCTACGTGCTCACGTCGGCGAGCGAAACGGGAGGCCCGCTGATTGGCACCGTGGGAGGGCAGGGCTGGAACCATTTCGACACGACCGCCGTGGCCCCCGCGGGTGCGGCTACGGCCGGAGTGTATTTGCAGACCAACTATTACAGCGGCAACGGCAGCGGGTCGGTGTTTTGGGACAACGTGGAATTCGGACCTTCCGTACCCTCGGGTTCGACGCTTTCAGCCGGCAGCGTGTCGAACAGCGGGATGTTTTCGGTTGGCCCCAGCAACACGGCCACGGTGAGCGGGAATTTCACGCAGACCTCGACCGGCACGCTCGATTTGCAGCTTGGTGGCACGCCGGCGAGCGGCGTGCTGGGCTTCGTGAACGTGGCCGGCACCGCGGCGCTGGCCGGCACGCTGCAATCGGAGATCGAGAACGGTTACAGCCCCGCGACGACCGACAGTTTCACTCCGATGGAGTTTGCCAGCGAAACGGGGACCTTTTCGACCTACACGCTGCCGAGCAGCTCGAGTTACCAATTCGCCGGCGCCGCCACGCCGACCAACGTGGTGATCGCCGCCGCCCCGGCGACGGCGGTGGCCTCGACGATCAATGCCGCGACCGACGTCAATCCGACGACGGCCGCCGAGCTGGGAGTGAACCTGGCCTACTGGGACGATCAAATGTTGACGACCCAGACCGAGCAAATGGCGTCTTCGGCCGGGATGACGATGTACCGCTTCCCCGGCGGGTCGGCGTCGGACGATTTCCATTTCAACGTCTCGGACAACTACGGCGACGGCGTAGCCAACACGATTCCCCAATTCGCCGAATTCATTTCGGCGGTCGGCGGCACTGGGATCGTGACGGTCGACTACGGCTCGGGAAGTCCGCAAGAAGCGGCCGCGGAACTGGCCTACTTGGAGGGCTCGCCGAGCGACACGACGTCGATCGGCACCGGCCTGGAGTGGAACGATTCGACCGGTGCCTGGGTGAGCGTGAATTGGGGCACGGTCGGTTATTGGGCCAGCCTGCGCGCGGCATCTCCGCTGCAGACCGACGACGGCTTGAATTTCTTGCGCATTGATCATCCGGCCCCGTTTTCGGACATCAAGGATTGGGAAATCGGAAACGAGGAATACGGCAGTTGGGAAGTCGATCACCACGGCACTGCCGGCCCGAGCGGAGTGAGCACCGGCGCGCAGCACGATCCGGCCACCTACGCCTCGTTTGCCGAGCAGTTTGCCACGCTGGCGAAGGAGATCACCACCACGGCCGGGCTGCCCGCGATCTCGATCGGCATCGATAGCGAAGATCCGACCGGCGCCGATGACGACGATTGGACCGAGAACGTGCTGACCGACGGGAAAAACGACGGGTTCATTCCCGGCTTTATTTCCGATCACAGCTACATGCAGGCACCGGGCGACGAGAGCGATTCGTTCCTGCTCAACGACACGGTGTCGGACGCGGGCAGCCTGTTGGATTGGTCGACCCGCTATGCCGACTACGAGTCGCTGTTGAAGCAGACGCTGAGCAGTTCGGCCTCGAGCGTGACGGTGATGGCCACCGAATTCAATTCGGTCTACACCAACCCGGGCAAGCAATCGACCAGCCTGGTGAACGGGCTGTTCGTCGCCGACTCGATCGGCAGCTTGCTGGAGAGCGGCTATGGCGCCGGGCTGATCTGGGACCTGCGCAACGGCTGGTCGACCCCCGCCAACACCAGTCCCGCGCCGAACGACAGCAATTTGCTGTACGGCTGGCGCGAGGGGGGCGATTACGGCGTGCTGGGCGATCCGAACGACAGCGATCCGCCCGTCACCGGCCCCTACGTTGCCTATCCGAGTTATTACGCGGAGCAACTGGCCTCGAAATTCGACCAGCCCGGCGGCGAAGTCGTGTCGTCGACCAGCGGCAACGGCGATCTGGACGTGTACGCCGTCAAGGAGGCCAACGGGCATCTCGATTTGATGGTGATCAACACCAATCCGGCGGCCAGCCTGACGGGGCAGTTCAGCATCACCGGTTTCCAACCTGGCACGTCGGCCACGGTATGGCAATATGGCGTTGCCCAGGATACCGCCCAAGAGCAAAGCTCGACCGGCGCGTCGTCGCTGGCCAACTCGACCGCCACGCTGAACACGAGCGGAAGCAGTTTCAGCTACTCGTTTCCGGCCTATTCGATGACCGTGCTCGACGTCGCGGCGAGCACGCCGGTCACGGTTATCCCATCGGGAACGCATGCTGGCTACACGGCCGGTGCAGCGAAGGCCGTGGCGATCGATCCGGGATTGACCATCGGCGGCTCGGCCACCACGCTTACTGGCGCCACGGTGACGATCGGCGGCGGTTATACGACCGGCGACACGCTCGGCTTCACGCCGATTCAAAACAACCCGGTGAGCGTGGCGAGCAATTCCGGGGGCGTGCTCACGCTCACCGGCAGCGCCACGTTGGCCCAATTTCAAGCGGCCCTGCGGGCGGTGACCTTCTCGGACACGACCAGCACGAGCACCACTGCCCGATCGATTTCGATCGTCGCCGATTATTCCGGCGGAACGAGCAACGCGGCGGCGGAAACGGTGAACGTCTCGGCGCCGGTTACGATCACGGCCGCTTACGTGGCCGGCTCGACCTGGACCAACGCCTCGAACCAGTCGAACACGAGCGAGCGTTTCGAGACTTATCTGGCTGCTAACGGATTGGGCAGCGCGGCCACGCCGACCTTGGGTTATGCCTTGCGGACCGGGGCCAGTCAGACGACCGATCTGCCTTGGGTGAACATCAACACGATCAGCGTCACCTTTAGCGGTGCGGTGAGCGATATTGGCTTGGGATCGCTGAAGCTCGTCGGTGGCACGGGAGGCGGAGCCGTCGCCCCGCCCGCGGTCACGAGCATCACCACTGACGGCAACAACACCTATTCGTGGACGCTGGCCGGTTCGCTGGGGAACAACAAGTACTTCTTCGCCATCGCTACGACCGGCAGCTCGTTCGGCACGGCGGGTAGCACGCAGGTGGTCGATGCCAACGGCGCCGGGATCAGCGGCACGTTTACCACGGGACAGACCTTTCCTTCGGGGAATGGACTGGCCGGCTCGACCTTCGATTTTGCCTTCAGCGTGCTGCCGGGAGACGGCAGGCAGCAGGGGCTGGTGAACTCGGCCGACGCGGCGTCCGCCAAAGCGATGAACAGCGACCACGAGACGAGCACGGGTTACAGCCCTTATTTCGATTACCTCGGGGCGGGACTGATCAATAGTGCCGATGCGGCGTGGGCATCGGCGCAATCAAGTACGAAACAGTCGGGCATCACGGCTCCGAACGCTCCGGCGGCCCAACCTGCGGGCGGCAGCACGGGCGCGAGTGGATTCACGGCGCTCGCGCTCGGCGTCCTGGAGAGCGGCGCTTCGACGGCGTCCTCCGGAAGTTCAACGCCAGCCGCGTCGAGCGCCAATCATGCCGCGGCGACTGGCAACGCGACACTGCCGCTGCCTTCGGTCGACACATCGTCGGCATCGACAACCAGCACGGCCACTGCCGGCTCGTCGGCAGCACCTGGGCACGGCCGACACGGCCGAACGGCGGTCGATCCCGATGCGGTCGATGCCGCGGTGTTGGAGTTCGATCTCGCCGATTTGGACGTCTGAGGGCCGTATCAGGCATCGCGAGCCTGTGAATCTGGCGGGCGAGACGCATTCCGCGCGGAAGCAGCAGCCGATGCGTGAGTCCGCGGCGGCGTTGGGCACTTTCTGCTGCTTGCAAAAAAATCCTGCTTGCAATGTAGACGCCATGTCTTTATATTTAGAGACACGTGGTCTACATTAGGAGGTCGGAGATGTTGCCTAAACCGCAGTCGGTGACGGACGCCGAACTCGGCGTCATGAAGCTGATCTGGAGCAGCGAGCCAGTCAGCGCCGGAGTGATCCGCAAGCAGCTCTATCCCGAGGGAAGTCCCTCGGACCATGCCACCGTGCAGAAGCTGTTGCAACGATTGGAGAGTAAAGGCGTGATCGAGCGGGACCGCTCCACGTGGCCCCATACGTTTCGGGCGCTCGTTTCCAGCTACGAATTGGCGGGCCAGCAGTTGGATGCGTTGGCCGAAAAGCTGACGGACGGATCGCTGGTGCCATTTCTGTTGCACGCGGTCGGTAAACAGCGATTGAGCGCGAAAGAGCGTGCCGAGATTTTAGCACTGCTGCAGCGTCCCAAACGGTCGACGTAAGGTGAACGAGCCATGCTCTCTTCCTTCTACTGGGCGGTCGGTCAAAACGTGATCGGCGCGGCGGTGCTGGCCCTGGCCGTGTTCGGCATCACGCGATTCTGGAAGAATCCGGCGGTGCGGCACGCTCTCTGGCTGCTGGTGCTCGTGAAACTCGTAGCGCCGCCTCTTGTTGCGCTGCCGCTCCCTGGCCCGTCCGCTCGTCCGCCGATTCAAGCGATTCGCTTCGAGGCCGCCCCAGCCTGGCACGCAAGGACTGTAGACGGACAAACCTTGTAC
>DATJTR010000061.1:0-7086 GCA_035503215.1 Pirellulales bacterium | reverse complement strand
GCGATCGGGACGATTGGGGACATTGGTTCGGCTCGAACAATTCGAATCCCGGCTTTCAGTTCGTGCTCGAAGATCGCTATCTCGGTCGCAATCCGCATTTCGCTCCGCCGTCGCCGCGCGTCACCGTCGTCGATCCGGCGCCGCTGCTGCATCCCTTGAGCGTCACCGTCGAGCGGTTCAACATGCCGCAGTCGGCCAATCATTACACGTCGGCCTGCGGCGGCACGATCTATCGCGACGAACTTTTGGGCGCCGACGTGGCCGGCAGCTATTTCGTCTGCGAGCCTTCGCACAATCTGGTCGAAAGGCAGCGGCTCACTCGCGAGGGACTGGTTTTCCGCGGCACCCAGGCCGACGGCCCCGATGCCCACTTTTTGCGTTCCACCGACAATTGGTTCCGCCCCGTGATGTGCCGCACCGGCCCCGACGGCGCGCTGTGGGTGGTCGATATGTATCGGGCCGTTCTGGAACATCCCGAGTGGATTCCCGACGACGTTGAGCGACGGCTCGACCTGCGGGCCGGCTGGGACCGCGGGCACATCTATCGCATCGCTCGCCGCGGCGTGCCGCCGCGGCCCGTGCCGAAAGTCAGCGAGTTGAATGGGCCGGCGCTCGCCGCGGCCCTCGATTCCCCCAACGGCACCCTCCGCGATCTGGTGCAGCGCGAAATCACCTGGCGCAGCGATCCGCCGCCGGCCCCCCGGCTGGAAGCGCTGGCCCGCACGGCCGAGCGGCCGATCGTCCGCGCCCACGCCCTCTGGACGCTCGAACTGTCCCGCGCGGGAATCGACGACAAGGTGCTGCTGGCTGCTCTGGACGATCACGAGCCTGCGGTGCGGGCACAGGCCCTCGAAATCGCCGAGCGGCATCTCGATCGACCCGCCGTGCGCGACGCGGTCAGCACCTTCGCGAATCGCACGATCTTCGGCCCCGCCGCAAACCATCACGATCCCGACGTCCTCTTGCGCGTGGCCTACCTGCTGGGCGAACTGCCCGGCGGAAAAGCAAAAAGTTTCCTCGGTGCGTTCATTGCCGGCGAATCAAGCGATCCATTTCTCGTGGCCGCCGCGCTCAGCTCGCTCAATCGCGACAACATTGCCGGCGCGCTGGCCGAATTGCCGCGCATCGATACGGCCAGTGCCCGCAGCATGATCCAAGTGGCCGTGGCCGTGGGAGCCAACGACGCGCTCGCCCAGGCCATCGCCGCGGCCACCACGCCGCAAAGCGGAAACCTCGATTCTTCGCAGTTCGCCATCCTCGCTGCCGCCTTCGATGCGTTTCACCACGCCGGCAAACCGCTCGCCGAGGCGCTGCCCGCCGAAACCAAATCAAAACTCACGGCCGCGCTGGCCGCCGCCCGTGCCACGGCCGCCGACGCTGCGCTGCCCGACGCGCAGCGGATTGCTGCAGCCGAACTGCTGGGCGTGGCCGACGAGCGGGACGCAAACATGACGGTCCTGGCCGGTCTCTTGGAACCGCAGCAGCCGGCCGCCATCCAAGCCGCCGCGGTCGATGCACTGGCCCGCTCGGCCGACGACCGCGTGGCCGGCGTGCTGCTGGCACATTGGGATTCGTTCAGCCCGGCGCTGGCGGCCCGCACGCTCGACGTGCTGACGAGCCGCGAGGCTTGGCTGGCCGTGCTGCTCGATCGCGTGGCCGACGGCACCGTCCAGCCGAATCAGATCGACGCCACGCGGCGGCAACAACTGTTGGAGCATCGTTCGGCCGAGCTCCGCGAGCGGGCCGCCAAACTACTCACGGCCGGCAACGCCGACCGGCAAAAAGTGATCGACCAGTTCGCCGCGGTGCTCGAAACGCCGGGCGATCCCGGCCGCGGCCGCGCCGCGTTCGCCAAGCGCTGTGCCGTCTGCCACCGGCTGGAAGGGCAAGGCTTTGCCGTCGGTGCCGACCTGGCCGCCGTCGGCAACCGCTCGCCTCAGGCACTCTTGATCGCGATCCTCGATCCGAATCGAGCCGTCGAAGATCGCTACGTCAACTATGTGGCCATCGACGACGATGGCCGGCAATATACTGGCGTGCTGGCCGCCGAGACGGGGGAAAGCCTCACCCTCCGCGGCCAGGAAGGCAAGGACCAGGTGCTGTTACGCAAGAATCTCGACGTGCTCCGCCGCACCGGCAAATCGCTGATGCCCGAAGGGTTGGAACGCGACATGACCGCCGCCGACCTGGCCGACGTCATCGCCTACGTTGCCAGCACCGGGCCGGCGGCCCCCAACAACACCGGTCCGGCCGGCCCCGGCAGTCCCGCGCCGAACGTCGCCACGCCCGCGATTCGCCCCGCCGCCGACGGCACGCTCACCCTGCCGGCCACGGCCGCCCGAATCGTTGGCCCCACGGTTCGCTTGGAAGAGAAATATGCGAATCTCGGCTACTGGGGCAGCGCCGACGACGTGGCGAGCTGGGCGATCGAAATTCCCGCGGCCGGCAGCTATGCGGTCGATATCGACTATGCCTGCGAAGATGCCACGGCCGGCCACAACTTTCTTCTCGCCGCCGGCGAAACGGAGCTGAAGGGCAAGATCGCGGGCACCGGCTCCTGGGACCGCTATCGCGAGGCCCGCGTCGGCCGCCTCGCTCTCACGGCTGGCAGCCACACGCTCACCTTCCGCGCCGTCGATCTGCCCCCCGGGGCCTTTCTGCTCGACCTCCGCGCCGTCAGGCTGACGCCTGTCGGCGAGAAAGGTGAGCAGGAGCGCAGGTGAGCAGGAGAAGGTGACGCAGGCCGGGGGTGACGTCGCGCCGCCTGTGCTAGCAGCTGATTCGCCGCGCATTTCTCTCCTGTTCAACTGCTCTACTCTCACCTGTTCTCCGCTCGCCAGAGCGGCTACAATCCGCCCCCCGCAAGGATTCCCGCGCAAGCATGAGCGGGGGTGGCACGCCCATCCTGGGCGTGGCCGTCGAGACGACGCGAATATTACGGCAGGGCAGACGTCAAGGAGGATCGCATGCACCGAACCGATCGTGCCCGAATGTTGCCGGCCGCTCTGGCATTGGCCGCGTTGCTCGTGGGCCGCGCGGGCTTGGCCGCCGACACGCGCGTGGTGTTCGACATTCCCGACAAGCTCGAATGCCGCGACGTGACGCCCGACACCTGCGCCAAGGCCCATCCGCAGCTCAAGGTGGTCGAGGCCAAGTTCCGCATTTCGGCCAGCTTCGTCGAGGGAACGGAAGAGTCGATCGTCGACTTCGTCTACATGATCACCAGTCCCGAAATGCGGATGAAGATTCTCGACTACCTGCCCAACACCACGCTCGAGAGCACGCTGGCCGAAGACACGATCGAAGTGGCCGACACCACCGAAGACGCTGCCGCTCACACCGAAGACGCCAAGGTCGCCTACCGCGTGCTCACGCTCGGCGCTTCGCACACCCAGTCGTCGAAAAAGACCCAGTCCGACAAGTACAAGCAAATCGTCTCCAAGGCCTTGGTGCTGGCCGCCGGCACCACGCACCGCGAACACGGCGTCTTTTTCAAGCTCCGCCCGTCCAAGGGGGCCTCGCTCGAAGGAGGCAAGGAGTTCACCTTCCTGGCCGTGGTTCCCAAGGCTTGGCGGGGCGATTGGTGTACCGTCGTCTGCGCCGCGCGGGCGAACAAGAAATCGGCTTTCGGCGGCAGCGTCGCCCTGGCCGGCGTCGAGCAAGCTCACGTCGGCATGTATCTATCGGGCGATCGCGAGGCCAGCGAGTTCGCCGAATCGCTGTGCCAAGTTCAAGAGGCCAACGGCGGCGCGCTCTCGAAGCAAATGGCCAAGGAAGCCACGCACCTCATCGAAACGATGCACGCCGCCCAGGTCCACCATAAGCCGTTCGAGCATTACGACGACTGGGTCCACACGCTCGTCACGCTGGGTAAGAAACCGAGCCCAGGCGATGCGCGCCTGAAGGACGCCCGCGGCTCGCTCGCCGACGTCCAAGACCATTTGGCCCACCTCTCGGGCTTCGACCTCGACGCCCCCGCCGCCCGCACGGCGGCCAAGCCGGAATGAGGAAGGCCGATCCCTCTTCGGGCCCTTCAGCGTTGCTCGTCACGGCAGGTGGCCGCGGCGCGGCGGACGACCTCGCTGTTGAACTCCGTCGCCAAGTCGGCCAGCCGCGCGCGGTCGAGCCCATAGTTCTCGCAGGCGGTCGCGAGCCGCTGCCGGGCAAGCTTGTTCCGAGCTCTCCGAAAGTACGCGACCGAGCTGGCCACCAGGCCGACGACGCCACCGGTCATCAGCCCGAACATGCCGGTCCCGAATCGGTCGATCCCTTTCACTGCCAAGCCGACCTCGAACGCGAGCAGCGAGAGCAGCAGCCCGACGGGCGCTCCGAGGACGGCACCCCAGGTTGCCCCCGGTCCCAGATCGACGCGCATCAGTGATGCTTCGCTTTCGACCGCGTCGAGCAGCGACCGCAGCCGCCGATCGGTGGTAGGGGGAGCGGCCAGGCCGCTCTCGCCTCCCATCTTTTCCACGAGCTGCGGCAGCCCCTCCGGCGGCGACCACAGCGGCCGGTCGATGACTGGCTTAGCGACCTCCGCGGGATCGACGGGTCGCCGACAAAAGTCGCAACAACATTCCTGCCCGAGCGGGCGGCGGTAAACCGGAATCCAATAGATGCTCGTGACCTGCGTCACGTCGTCGATCTGAATCGCTTCGACCTGGCCGCAATGCGGGCAGTTTCCGACGGCCCAGCCGGCGGGCGTCCGTCGATTCTTAACGTCGACACGAATCCCGGGCATCGCGCGCCTCTCATGCCTTCGCGCGGCCGCTGCCTCTTGCTGAGAAGCTTACTTCTGCGGCCGAGCGCCTCCCGGTTTGCCGGCCAGGATCGACTTGATCTCTCCCTTGGCCTTTTTGTCCGATTGCTTCGGCTTCTTCTTCTCGCGGCGAATGTCTTTGTTTCCCACGGCTGCTCTCCTTGGCATGGGTTAGGGCGTTGAATCGTCGATCGCGGCATGCTTGCCCGGGCTCGCGTTTTCACAACGCGCGTTTTCGTTCGCGACGATCGTACTGGCAATCGGGCGAGACTGCAACGTGGGGTAATTGCGAAAAGCGCCACCAGATAGCGCGGTCAGGCAGCGCAGCTTGGGCCGCGCCGTCGCTTCAGGCAGGCTTCGCGACCCGCGGAAATGGGCACAACGGCACGCTCCGCGTCGGCTCGGCCAATACGTCGGCCAGCGTCGTCGAGCCGAACGCGGCTTCGACCTCGGCGAGGGCCGCGTCCATCTTTTTATGCAGCGGACAAAGATGTTTGCCGTGCGCCTTGAGGCCCAAGGGGCAGGTCTTGATCCGTTGGATCGGATCGACCGCCGTCACCGCTTCCAGAATCGTAATCTCGTCGGCCGGCCGCCCCAGCGAAAAGCCACCCCGCACGCCGCGATGGGCCAGCACCAATTCGGCCCGCGTGAGAAGCTGCAGCACTTTCGACAGATAGGGCGCAGGCACCTTGGTCACCTTGGCCAATCCGCGCGTCGTTTGCGGAGTATCGGGCTGCGCGGCCAGGGCCACCAGCGCCCGCAAGGCGTATTCGACCGTTTGCGTGAACATCGCACGACTCCTCGAAAACTCGGCTCGCCCAGAATGCGGCACCTGGAGAAACAGGACGTTGACATCCAGTATAGCCGACGGTAGACTGCTCGAATACTGGATAAGTTTATCCAGTATTGTGGTTGTCGAGTTTTTCCGTCCCACCGCGTCGGTTTCACACCCCACCCGCCATTCGGAGGACTCCCGTGATGTCTGCTCTCACCCCAAAACGTGCTGTTATCCGTCGTTTCGCGCTGGCCGTGCTCGTCGCGGGTTGTTGTGCAACCGCCTGCTTTCTGCCGCCGGCGATCGCTGCTGACATGCCGGCCGCCGACAAGCCAGCCATCAACAAGCCCACGGCCAGCCCACAAACCGGCGACAGCGAGCAAACCCGCGAAGTCGCCCGGGCCCGCCGCGAGGTGCGTCTGCTCGACGACGTCTACAAGACGGCCATCGTGCTGATCACCAAGCACTACGTGAGCGAAAAGACCGACCTGGCGGCCGGCGAGGCGTTCAAAGTGCTGTTCGCCGGGATGAAGGAGAAGGGCTGGCACGAAGTCCGCCTGCTTGACGCCACCGGCGAGCCGCTCAACGCCGAGAACAAGCCCCAGGAGGGTTTCGAGCGCCGGGCCATCGCCGCCCTGCTGGCCGGCAAGCCCTATTATGAAGAACTGGCCACTGAGGATGGCAAGCCCTATCTGCGGGCCGCGACGCCGCTGCCCATCGTGATGGACAAGTGCACCATGTGCCACGGCAACTATCGCGACCAGAAAGTGATCGGCGCCTTGGGTTACACCCTGCCGCTGGAGGCCGCCGCGGCGCGGTAGAGCGATTTGGGTGACGACGCCCCGGCGCCTCCGCGGGAGTTTGACTCGGCCGCACCACTCATTTACGCTCATGCCATGCTGAGCGAGACGCGCCAACGCCGTTCCGAATTTGCGCCGCGGCCGATGCTATTTGCCAGAGTGATCGTGCTGACACGAGCGGTATGTATCGCAGTCGCCCTGGCTTCCGGCGCGCAGGCCGCCGAAACTAGCCCACCGAAATTGGCGCCATCCGCCGCCATCCGCAGCGTGGCCGAATTCCTGCCGGCCGGGTTCGTGCGCGATGGGTCCAAAAGCTACCAGGCCGAACTGCAGCGGGCCATCGACGAGGCGGCCGCCGCCGGCCTGCCGCTCGTCTTTCCGGCCGCGACATACAAAATCGACGAACGGGGTTTGCAGCTCCGCAGCGGCTCGACCTTGTGGATGCAGGCTGCCCGCTTCGAACTCGATGCCGATCGCCGCGCCGATGGGCAAGCCTTTTTGGGCCGTGACGTGACCGGCGTGCACCTCGTCGGCGGCGAGATCGTCGGCCACAACGAGGCCTGGCCCGCGGGCACGAACATCCGCGGCATCCATCTCACCGGCAAGGTGGCGGACATTCACATCAGCGAAACCCGCATCCGCGAGCTGTCGAGCACCGGCATCGGCATTTTTGGCAGCGAGGCCGAACCTGCCCGCGACGTTTGGATCAGCGACGTGGTCGTCGACCATTGCTGCAACAACTACGCCGATTA
>DATJTR010000060.1:0-3889 GCA_035503215.1 Pirellulales bacterium | reverse complement strand
TGACTAAAGCGAAATTCCCTGCCCCCGTTGCGACTCGGCAGGAATCCCCTCGATCGAGCCACTCCGAAGCGACGCTAGCGACGCCGGCCGCCCGGAATCTGCCTTTGAGTTCGCGCGTCAAGGGCTGACCTTTTTTCCGGTCCCGACGCGCCACGGTGCCACGGTTTGCCAGATCGACCGGAACGATTGTAGCGGCACGCTTCATGTTGGCGGAAAACTTGATTCCGCGGGCGGCAGACTTCCGACGACGTTTGAGGCAGGAGCGATTTCACCGGCGGGCGGTCCAGTTCGCGCCGAGGTTTTGCGCACCGATGTCGCTGGAATCTCCCCCGTCTGCAATTTAGGCGTTTTTGACCTGACGGCTTACCGTTCGTACCGGAGTTGAAATATGTTGCGACACTCGTTGAAGGCCGCGCTCGTCATCGTCGCCCTCGCCTGCCTGATCCAGGATGCCCAGGCCACGAATCATGCGCGCCGACGGGCAGCCGTTAGCTACTGGTTGGGCGGCTTTGGCCCTGGCCCATTCGGCCACGGCAATTTCGTGTACGCCGGCCAATCTACGTACAACTATCAAGCCAGAATGCGGCGCGGGCATTAGTAGGTTCGTCAGCAGGCACGGATCAGGCACAGAACGGTTCTGACCGCACGTCCCGTTTTGCCAACTGCACGACGATACGACGCTAGGGGCTTTTGCTCTTACTCGCCTCCGGTTTCGGTTTCGTGCGCGGTTTGACCTGCTCGAACATCCAGGGAACGAGACTGTCGGGCCCGGTGTAGGCGGCCGTCCAACTGTCGTGGCCGACTCCTTTGAGCTCGGTATATTTCGGTTTGCCGCCGGCTTTCTCGATCGCCGCGATCATCCCGCGCGAACGCTCGACGGGGATCGTGTCGTCGGCGTCGCCGTGCCAGGCCCACACGGGCACGTCCTTCAGCCGGGCGGCATATTTTTCGTAGCCGCCGTTGCAAATCGGCGCGACCGCGGCGAATCTCTCCGGATTCCGCTGCGCGAATTCCCACGTGCCGCGCCCGCCAAGCGAGAGGCCGGTGATGTACACCCGCTGCTTATCGACGGGATTGCGTTTCATGACTTCGTCAAGAATCGCCATCACGGCCTGCATGGTGCCGGTGGGCTTTTTCGGCTCGGCCATGGGATCGGTCTTCGAGCCGGTGCTGGCCCAAATGCCGTCTTCGGGGCACTGTGGGGCCAGCAAGAAGCAGGGATATTTTTCGCGGTTCTCGTCGCTGGCCAGGTAGATCGGCAAACAGCCGAGCTGTTTCTGGTTGTCATTGCCTCGCTCCCCCGCCCCGTGCAGGTAGAGTACCAGTGGATATTTTTTCTTGTCTTCGATCGTCTTGGGCTTCATCAGCCGGTAAGGCATCGTGATCGATTTGCCTTTGCCCACGGCCACCGTTTTGGTTTTTGCCTCGTACAAATCGGCCACCGCCGGCGCGTCGTCTGCCCGTACCCCCGCGCAGAGCCAGCCCAAGACGACCCCCACCAACAGCGACCGCGCGATCATGCGTCCCCTCAGCGATTGCGGCCCTCGGCCGCGAGCGTGTTATATCAATCGTCCTGCAGCCCGTGGTTGGACGCCGGCAGCGGCGGAGAAGTTCCCAAAACTGGGGGCATTCTGCGTTTGTTGTTCAAGTAGAATGTGCTCAGTCCGAACCCATGCTCTGAATCTGCGTTTTCGAACCGCCAGCCCTAAGGAATCTGCTCGATGACCGCTCGCGCGGGAAACCGATCGCTCTCGTGGTTGCTGCTGCTGACCCTCGCCGCCCAAGGGACCGCGCAGGCCGACGAAGCCGCGCCGCCGGGCCAAACGAACCCCGCGTCCCGTCCCGCCGTGCAGTTCGATCTCGCACCGCTCCATAAAATCCCCGACGTGTATCCCGCCGACGAACCCCAGGTTGCCGGGCTGCGATCACTGTATTACCGCGGACTCGATTACCGCGAGCATGAGACCCGGGTATTTACCTTTTACGGCACACCCGCGAATCCAACGGAGAAGAAACTCCCGGCGATAGTACTTGTCCACGGCGGCGGCGGCTCGGCCTTTGCCGAGTGGGTTCAACTTTGGAACGCCCGCGGCTATGCCGCCATCGCCATGGATCTGTGCGGCTGTGTTCCCATCGGCACGCACGGCCATTGGCAGCACCACGATCTGGCCGGCCCGCCGGGCTGGGACGCCAGTTTCGAGCAGCTCGCCGACCCGATCCATGAGCAATGGACCTACCAGGCCGTGAGCGCAGTCGTGCTGGCCCACACGCTCATCCGTTCGTTCCCCGAGGTCGATGCCGAGCGCGTGGGCGTCACCGGGGTCTCTTGGGGCGGATATCTGACCTCGATCGTCTCAGGAGTCGACGACCGTTTTCGCTTCGCCGCGCCCGTCTATGGCTGCGGCTTTCTGGGCGACAATTCGGTTTGGCTGCCGCAGCTCGAAAAACTCGGCCGCGAGCAAGCCCGGCTGTGGCTCGACCGCTGGGATCCTTCGGTCTATCTGCCCGGGGCCAAAATGCCGATGTTGTGGATCAACGGCACCAACGATTTCGCCTATCCCATGGATTCGTGGCAAAAATCGTATCTGCTGCCCACCGGCCCGCGCACGCTCTCTCTGCGGGTGCGCATGCCGCACGGTGCTCCCGCCGGCCAGGCCCCCGAGGAGATTCGCGTGCTCGCCGAGTCACTCTTCCGGCACGGCAAACCCCTTCCCCGCATCGTCGACCAGGGCATCACGGACAACACGGCTTGGGCCACGTTCGAATCGGCCGAGCCGGTGGTCCGCGCCGAGCTGCTCTACACGGCCGACACCGGAAAATGGCAGGAGCGAAAATGGGAGCAAGCGCCGGCCGAGATCGATCAGGCCGCCACGCGCGTGAGTGCCCCAATCCCCGCGAGCGCGAAAGTCTTTTATTTGAATTTGATCGACGACCGCGATTGCATCGTCAGCACCCGCCACGTCGAGCGGTGATCGGCCCGGTGTTTCCGCTTGAGCGATATCGCCGAGTGCGTAATGCGGAAAAGGCCGCATTTGCTCGTCGCATCGTCACTAACCCGGCGCGCCAGCGAGGGCCCCATTACGCATTCCCTCGCTGGCGCTCCTGGTCAGTGACGGCCTTAAGACCCGCAAAAAAAGGGGACATTCTACTTTACCGAAAAGTAGAATGTCCCCTTTTTTCAAATCGGCGGGCGCAGCGGAAAATCGGGCTGCCCGCGGAAGTGGCGCTCCACCGCACGCAGCACGGCCAGCGCCACGTCTTCGCGCCAATGACGCGCGATCACTTGCACGCCGAACGGCAAGCCGGCACTCCCCTGTTCCACGCGGCGGGCCGCGCGGTCGGTCAGGTCGCGGCCGACCACGCGATCGCTCTCTTCGCCCGCCCGCACTCGCGTCGCGGGCACGACGCCGGCCGGCATGCCGAGCAGATTCGGCAAGAAACAATAACTGGCCGCCGGATTTAAATCGATCGAGCTGCCATGCACCAGGGCCGGCAGCCCGTGTGGCGGCAGCACGAGTGCGTCGAGCCGCGCCGCATCGAGGGCCTGCGTGAACCGGCGGATCGTTTCTCCCCGCTCGCTTGTCCGCTGCCAATAGAGATCGGTCGAGGTGCCACCGCTGGCGGCGATCAATTCGGCCAGCCGGTAATGCCCCGCCGCCCGCAAGAGCGACACCACCACGTGCCGAGCCGGCCGCCGCATGCGCCCCATCCTGAGCAGCCGGCGCACGCGCCAGTCGGGCCGATCGCTGGCCAGCGTGCGGATTAGATTCGCGGCTCCGTCGGCCGAGATCAAGTGAAAATAGAGTCGCAGCGTGGCGTGAATCTCGGGCACGCTGAACGGCTCGACGTGTGCCCCGGTCGCGGCCAGCGCCTCGCCTGCCTCGCGCAC
>DATJTR010000059.1:0-4647 GCA_035503215.1 Pirellulales bacterium | reverse complement strand
CGCGAAGATGGTCCATTGTGCCCCGAACACGTCGAGCCGGATCATCTCCAAGTCGATCTCGAAGAACGGCGGCCGGGCGAGCTATCGCGGCCTGGTGAAGATGGAGCACGGCGCACGGAAATCGAAATCGAGCGTTGTCTGCGACGCCCTGATCCTCGATCCGAAGAGCCGCAGCGACACGTATCCCTACATCGAAATCGAAGAGCAAGACGTTTCGGTCGGCCACGAGGCCAGCGTCTCGCGGATCGGCGAGGAGCAACTGTTCTATCTGAAGAGCCGCGGCCTGTCGGAAGCCGAAGCCAGCACGATGATCGTGAACGGCTTCATCGAGCCCTTGGTGAAAGAGCTGCCGATGGAGTACGCCGTGGAAATGAACCGGCTGATCGAGCTCCAGATGGAAGGATCGGTCGGCTAGAAGTGAGCACGTTAGCACAGCCCACCTTCACGCAAGAGGCGTTTGACGCCTTTTTGGCCGCGCGCTCGGAACCGGCATGGGTTCGCGATCTACGGCTCGAAGCCTGGCAGAAAAGTCAGGAATTGTTGCTCCCCAGCCGGCAACAAGAAGAATGGATGCGTACCGACATCCGTTTGCTGCGGCTCGACCGCTTCGGCTATGCGGCCGAGCGGCCGCTGGCCGCGGCGGTGCCCGACGCGCTGCTCAGCCACGGCGTCGATTTGGCGGGCCGCACGGTGGCGGTCGACAGCCACGTCGTCACGGCCGAATTGGCCGACGATCTGGCCCGGCAGGGAGTGATTTTCGAAAGCCTCGATACGGCGGTGGCCACGCACGGCGACTTGCTGCGGCCCTGTTTGTCGCGGCGGGTGGTGAATTTTGCGGCCGATAAATTCGCCGCTCTGCATGCCGCCTGGTGGTCGGGGGGGACGGTGCTGTACGTGCCGCGCGGCGTTTCGATCGCCCGGCCGCTGCACATGCTGTCGGCTTTGAGCGCCGGAGGTACCGATTTGGGACATACCCTGGTCGTCCTGGAAGCCGGGGCGGAAGCCACGTTGTTGGCCGAAACTGCCAGCACCACGCGTGAGGGGGCCGGTTTACACTTGGGGGCGATCGAACTGATCGTCCAGCCCGGAGCCAGGCTGCGGTACGTGAATCTGCAGAATTGGGGGAGCGGCGTCTGGCATTTTGCCCATCAGCGCGGGCTGGTCGAACGCGACGGCCGGCTGCAATGGACGATTGCCGCGCTCGGCTCGCGGCTGGCCAAGGTCAATCAGCACGTCGCGCTCGTCGGCCCGGGTGCGGACACGGAAGTGAACGGAGTGATGTTCACCGAAGGACGGCAGCATCTTTCGTATCACACACTGCAGCACCATCAGGCACCACAGTGCCGCAGCGATTTGCTGTACAAAGGCGCGCTGCAGGACGAATCGCGGACGGTATGGCGCGGCATGATCAAGGTCGATCGCGACGCTCAAAAGACCGACGGCTATCAACGGAACGACAATCTGCTGCTTTCGGATCATGCTCGCAGCGATTCGATCCCCGGCCTGGAAATCGAGGCCGACGACGTCCGCTGTACGCATGGCTCGACCGCCGGCCGGGTGGACGATGAGCAGGTGTTTTACTGCCGCACGCGCGGGCTGACGCGGAAGGAAGCCATCCGCACGATCGTCGCCGGATTTTTCCAGCAAATCTTCGATCGCATCACGATCGAAAGCGTGCGCGAGGCTTTGGGCCAGGCCATCGGCCGCCGGATTCGCGAATACGAGTGATTCCGGCCTCGTCGTCGTTGGTTAGCTCGTGCCGCTTCGTGTCGATCGGCCGATCGAAGCCGAGTTACGGCGGCGGCATCACGGGCAGCCGTGGCAATTCTTCAGAGCGCAGGATCGTGTGATGAGCGACTTCGTTCCCGTGGCCAAGACCGCCGAAATCCCCGAAGGGGGCCGGAAACTGGTCGAGATCGACGAGCGGCTGATCGTGGTGTTTCACGCGGCGGGCAATTTCTATGCGCTTGACGACGTTTGTACGCACGATGGCGGCCCGCTGGGGGAAGGAGAGCTCGTCGGCTTGTCGGTCGCCTGCCCCCGGCACGGCGCCCGTTTCGATTTGCGGGATGGCCGGGCACTGACGATGCCCGCGACCAAGCCCACCGTGGTTCACCAGGTGCGTGTGGAAGGGGACCAGGTTTTGGTAAAATTGAACGAGGACGGCTGAGCCGCACGGCACGCGTCTGGCGCGGTCGGTCGGTGGAACGGCGGTTTTTGGGAGGGCGAGGCCATGGCAATCAGCGAAGATGCGGTGCGCGAAGCACTGAAACAAGTCATCGATCCGGAACTGTTCATCAACATCATCGATCTGGGTTTGATTTATCTGGTGACCATCGAAGAGGTCGAAGGCAAATCGAACGTGAAAATCGAGATGACGATGACCAGCCCGGCCTGTCCGGCCGGTCCTCAGTTGATCTCGCAGGCCAAAACCGTGGTGGGAACTCTCCCGGAAGCCGGCGAGGTAGAAGTGAAACTGGTGATGGTCCCGCCGTGGACCCCCGATCGCATGACCGAAGAGGCACGCGATCAACTCGGAATATTCTGAGCTGGCACCGAGGCGACAGGCCGATGGCAGAATCAGCCGGTCCGCGAGTGGGAGACATGGCCCCCGACTTCGAGCGTCCGGCGGCCAATGGCAAGCTGATCCGGCTGGCCGATTTTCGTGGCCAGCGGCACGTGGTATTGTTCTTCTATCCGCGCGATCACACGCCTTTGTGTACGGCCGAGGCTTGCGAATTTCGCGATCGCAACGTCGATTTTCTGGCGGCCGGGGCCGTGTCGATCGGCGTCAGTGCCAATTCGCTCCAGTCGCATCGCAAGTTCGCTGAGAAATACGACCTGCCCTTCTATTTGTTGAGCGATGCCGATGGCTCGCTGCGCGCGCTGTATGGGGTGACCAATCGACTTTGGCTGATCCCGCAGCGGGCGACGTTCGTCATCGACAAGCAGGGAATCATTCGGCTGGTGTTCCGCGCGATGTGGCAAGGACCTGCTCATGCCGAGCAAGCGTTGGCCCTGCTGCGGCAGCTCGACGGCAAACCGTGACCGGCAAGGCCATCCGCAGCGGCGGCCAAATGGCCGTGATCGGCTTGGCCGCGTCGGGGGCCGCCGGCCGGCGCCCGAGGGCGAAGAACCACTCCAATCGTTCTGGCCGGCACCCTCGGCGCAAGGGATTCGTCCAGTCCCACAGGCGAAACGCGAACTAGGGTTGTCTAGGCCCATTTCGCATCGGGCACGTCCAGCGCACGAACACGCGGCGCGTGGCGTTCCGCCCCTAATCGCAGGAATTCCAGATGTTGAAATCGTTCTTCGTGCCGATGGTCGAAAGTCTCCAAAATCAAGTTGCGGCGGACCGAAAGCCGGCGCGGCGCAGCCCGAAAACGCCGGTTTCCCGCAGTGCTTGGCTACTGGCCTTGGTCGTGGCGGCGCTCATTCCCTGTGCCGTTTTCGCACGCGGAGGCGGCCACGGCGGCGGGCATCATGGTGGTCACCATGGTGGGCATCACGGCGGGCACCACGGGGGACACCATGGCCATCACCACGCGGCCCATCATCACTATCATCACAATGCCTGGCACGGCCACCACGACAATTGGCACCACGGCTGGCACCACGGCTATTGGGGCGGCTGGGGCGCCTACCCCGCGAGCTGGGGCGGTGGCTATTGGAACGGAAACGGCTACGCCAACGGCCTTGGCACCGGTCTGGGACTGGCGGCCGCCGGCGGACTGGGACTCGGCTATGCCTACAGCAATCCCTATTGGGACGGAAATGCCGTGGGCGGCGGCTACAACTATGCACAAGCGATTCCTTTGCCCAGCAACGTGGCCGACGTGAACGGCAACGGGCAAATGCTGGCAGACGATGAGACCGGAACAGAACAATCGGAGGACGGTGAGAGCGGCACGCAACTCGCCGAAAACGATTCGGCGCCGGAGACGGTCGAAAACCCATTCGTCGCCGAACCGACGACCCAGCAAAAGCAAGCCTTGGCCGACATGGACACGGCTCGCGAAGCGTTCAAGCAAGGGGACTATGCCCGGGCCGAAGAGCTCGCCGTCAAGGCGGTGAATCAAATGCCCGATGACACGGCGATGCACGAATTTCTGGCGCTGACGCAGTTTGCGCAAAAGAAGTATCGCGCCGCGGCGGCCGGGATTTACGCCGTCTTGTCGGCCGGCCCGGGATGGAATGAAAAGACGCTGCAAGCGCTCTACGCCGACCCCAAGACTTACGTGTCGCAGCTCAAGGCGCTGGAAACTTATGCCAATGAGCATCCTCGGGCGGCCGACGCGCGCTTCGTGCTGGCCTACCATGAGTTGACGGCCGGCAAGCTCGACCTCGCTCGGCAGGAGCTGGAACAAGTGGCCCAGCTCGAACCCAAGGACAAGGTGGCCGTCGAGCTCGTGCAGGCGTTGAAAGCGCCTCGCGGCAGCGAGCCCGAGAAAGAATCGTCCTGAATCGCGGCCGGATAGCAGTTTCGTTCGCCGCGGCTTGGCGCGGCGAATGCTGCTTCTGCGGCCATATGTGGCCGAACGAATAATCGCTCCAACCGACCTGGGCCGTCGTACGCCGGCAACTGCCGCCCGGTCGGGCTCAGGCTGATCCGCCCGGCAGGCAAAATGCGCACTAGGGTTATATAGA
>DATJTR010000058.1:0-7620 GCA_035503215.1 Pirellulales bacterium | reverse complement strand
CGGTCGACCACCGCCACGCAAAGACCGGAATCACCGCCCAGGAGCGGGCGCAGACGATCCTGGCCATCGTCGATCCGCACAGCAAGGCCGCCGACTTCGTCCGTCCCGGACATTTGTTCCCCCTGGTGGCAAAGGAAGGGGGCGTGCTGCGCCGTGCCGGCCATACGGAAAGCGCGGTCGATATGGCCCGCCTGGCCGGCCTCACCCCGGCGGGCGTGCTCTGCGAAATCCTCGGCCCGACCGGCGATCGAGCCACGCGCCAACGCCTGTTCGAGCTGGCCGAAGAGAACGATCTGAAGATCATTACCATCGACGATTTGATTCGTTATCGTCGCGTGCGGGAAAAACTGGTCTACCGCGTCGCCGAATCGCGTCTTCCCACGCGGCATGGCTTGTTCCAACTGATCTTCTACGGCGTGAAGTACGAACCGCAGAATCCGTTCGTACTGGTGATGGGTGACCTGGCCAAGGTTCCGGTGCCGCTCGTCCGGGTTCATTCGGCCTGTTTCACGGGGGACGTCCTTGGCTCGCTCCGCTGCGACTGCGGCGATCAATTGGACATGGCGCTGGAGATGATCGGTCAGGCCGGCGCAGGCGTGCTGGTCTACTTGCCGCAAGAAGGGCGCGGCATCGGGCTGATCGACAAAATCAAAGCCTACGCCCTGCAAGACGAAGGGCTCGACACGGTCGAAGCCAATCTGGCCCTCGGCTATCAGGCCGACATTCGCGATTACGGCATCGGCATCCAGTTGCTCAAGGATCTGGGGCTGACGAAAATCCGCCTGCTCACCAACAATCCCAAGAAGATCCACGCCTTCAGTGGTTTCGATCTGGAGGTCGTCGACCAGGTGCCGATCGTGCCCCCCGTCAACGAGCACAACGCCCGCTACATCGCCACCAAGCGCGAAAAACTGGGGCATTGGTCGCCGGAAGACCGCTGAATCGGCTCGTGCAGCGCACGCAGGCGAAGAATCAAAGGACGCAAGTGAAGAATTAGCCGACGGCCGAGGCGTGTTCCGGCCAGCCGCTTGCGACAGCAGCCAAGCGTCGCCTGATTTCACGCGCCGCCGTGATCCCGGCGAACCTTCGGCCGCGATTAGTGTATCATATCCGGCTCGAACCGACGGGCCGGCGCTACGGCGTCCGGCGAGCGTCGTATGGCTTCCGCCGACGGATACAGGTGGAAATGAGAATTGCCTCGCTGATCTCCAGCGGCACCGAACTTGTGTGTGAGCTGGGCTTGGAAGAGTCGCTCGTGGCGGTGAGTCATGAATGCGATTATCCCCCTTCGATCCTCGGCCGCCCCCGAGTCACGCGCTCGCGCATCGCCTCGCAAGCGTCCAGCCGCGAAATCGACGATCAAGTTCGCAGCCTCTCGGCCAGTGGAGATTCGCTGTACGAGATCGACGTCGAAGCTCTGGTCGCTTGCCGGCCCGATCTGATCGTCACGCAGGCGCAATGCGACGTTTGCGCGGTGCGATATGCCGACGTGCTGGCGGCCGTCGCCGATCATCCCTTGCTTGCCAAATCAAACGTCTTGGCCCTCAATCCGCAATCGCTTGCCGACGTGGCCGACGATCTAGACCGATTGGGTGAGGCCACGGGCGCCCCAGTGGCAGCCGAGCGGGTGCAAGCGGCTTGGCGAGCGCGGCTCGCCCAGGTCGAGCATGCGCTCGCCGATCTAGCCGCGTCCGCGCGTCCGCGCGTGGCAATGATCGAATGGCTCGAGCCGCTAATGTTGTCAGGCAATTGGGTACCCGAAATGGTCGGTTTAGCCGGCGGTCGTCACGATCTGACCACGCCCGGAGAGCATAGTCCTTATGTCGCCTGGGACGAGCTGCTGGCCTACGACCCCCAGGCGATCATCGTCGTCCCGTGCGGTTTCGACTTGCCAAGAATCGTATCGGATTGGAAAGTGCTGACTGCCGCCCCTGGTTGGCGAGGGTTGAGCGCGGTGCGAGCAGGCCGCCTGTTTGCGGTCGACGGCAACGCCCTTTTCAATCGTCCGGGGCCACGGCTCATCGACAGCGTCGAGGTCCTGGCCCATCTGCTTCATCCCCAGCGCGTGCCCGATCCAGCCGGCCAGCGGGGTGCTCGTCTTTGGGCTCGCCTGGCCGATTGATCGTCATACTCGGCAGAATCGGTGGGCAGTCCGACTTGGCTTTGGACGGCCATTCCTTCGGCGAAACAAGTGCGAAAACCGCAGTGGTGGGCTCACCGCGGCAGAGTGCATTGCTTACGAGATTGCCAGCTACTAGCCGCGCGGCCAACGTTGCCTGGCTCGTCGAAAAGCAACTATACTGAACGGATCGAGGATTTCTGCCGAGGAGCCGGCCGTGTTCGATGTGTGCCGCTGGGCATTGACTATCGCGGTCGTCGGGTCGTTGACGGCGGAGCTGCGCGCCGAAGTCTTTCATCTCGGCAATGGGGGCGACGTGCGGGGGGAGATCCTCAATCCCACCGAGTCTCCGCGGACTCATTACGTGATCAAGACCGCTCAAGGCGGCAAGATCAGTCTTCCCGCCGATCAGGTCACCCAGGTCGATAAGCAATCGGCCAAAGAGATCGAATACGACCGGCTGGCAGCCGCGGCTGCCGATAGCGTGAAGGGGCAATGGGACCTGGCGGAATATTGCCGTGAGAACCATCTCCACAGCCAGCGGACCAAGCACCTCGAGCGGATCATTCAGCTCGAGCCGGATCACGCCGAAGCCCGCCGAGCGCTGGGCTACAGCCGAGTGAAGGGGAAGTGGACCACGGTCGAAGAGGGAATGAACGCCCAAGGCCGCAAGTTCTACAAGAACGCCTGGCGGCTGCCGCAAGAAATCGAGTTGATGGAGCGCGCCCGCCACGACGAACTTGCCCAGAAAGACTGGTTCGCCAAGCTCAAACGCTGGCGCGGTTGGTACACCGGCGGCAAGCAAGAGATGGCCCGGGTGAACATCGGCGACATCACCGACCCGCTGGCCGTGAAGGGTCTGTCGTACTTCCTCGAACACGAAGAAGACCGCGATTTGAAGCTGCTTTGGATCGGGGCCCTGACGCGCATTGGCGGCGGAGGCTTCGAACCGCTGGTCACTGCGTCGCTCAGCGACGGCGATGAAGAAATACGCATCGCCTGCTGGGAGCGCTTGGCCGAAGCGAAATATCGGCCGGCCGTGCTCCGCTACATCTCGTTGCTCAAGCACAAAGACAACGACATGGTCAATCTGGCTGCAGTCGGATTGAACTACATGCAGGATCCCTCGGCGATTCCGGCGCTCATCGATGCCCTGATCACGATCCACAAATACACCATTCCCGCGTCCGGACAACCGGGTCAAATGACCACGACGTTCGGCAACGGACCGGGCGGGGCGGGTGGCGGCAACTTCTCTTTCGGCCAAGCGCCGCCGCAAGAAATCAAGCGCGAAATCCAAAATGCCGACGTGCTACGGGCGCTCGTCAGCCTGGCAGGAACGAATTTCGATTACAACGTTTCCGCCTGGAAGCACTGGTACGCCAGCCAGAAATCTCCCACCGTGATCGATGCCCGCCGCGACGAGCGCTGAACAGGCTCTTATTCGCCCGATCTCCCGCCGCCCGGCATCGTGGCGCTTTCAGCCCAGCCGCACGCTCCGCAGCCGCAAGGCGTTGGTAACCACCGACACCGAGCTCAGGCTCATCGCCGCCGCCGCGATCATCGGATTGAGCAGCAAGTGGTGTGAAAACGGGTACAGCACACCGGCGGCGATCGGGATGCCCAACGCGTTATAGACAAAGGCGAAAAACAGGTTCTGGCGGATATTTCGCATCGTGTGGCGGCTCAATTCGATCGCCTTCACGATCCCCCGCAAATCGCCCTTCACCAGCGTGACGCCAGCCGACTCCATGGCGACGTCCGTTCCGGTTCCCATGGCGATCCCGACATTTGCCGCAGCCAGGGCCGGCGCGTCGTTGATGCCGTCGCCCGCCATGGCCACTTGCCGCCCCGCGGCCCGCAGGGCTTCGACTTCGCGGTGCTTGTCTTCCGGCCGCACCGAGGCCGTAAACTTCTCGATTCCCAGTTGGCTGGCCACGGACCGCGCGGTGGCTTCGTTGTCGCCGGTCAGCATGATCACGGTTAGGCCCAGGCCACGCAGGGCTGCAAGTGCCTCGGGCGTCGTCGGCTTCAAAGGGTCCGACACCGTCAGTACGCCGGCCGCTTGCCGCTCGACGCCGACGTAAATCACCGTTTGTCCCTGCTCGGCCAAATCGCTCGCCGTGCCGTCGATGGCTGCGAAGTTGTCGAGCCCGCGCTTCTCCAACAACGATCGCTGACCGACGACCACGAGCTTTCCATCGACGCGGCCGACCACTCCGCCGCCCGTGACCGATTGAAAGTCTTGGGCCGAGTCAATGTGCAAATGCCGGTCGCGCGCCGCGACGACGACGGCCCGGGCCAGCGGATGCTCGCTATATTGCTCGACGCTCGCCGCCAAGCGCAAAAGCTCGTCGGCGGAAATGCCATCGATCTGCCGCGAGGTGGTGAGCGCGGGACGTCCGGCCGTGAGGGTGCCGGTCTTGTCGACAACCAGGGTGTCGACCCGTTCCAGCGTTTCCAGCGAAGCGGCATCTTTGATGAGCACCCCTTCCCGGGCGCCGCGGCCGACCCCCACCATGATCGACATCGGGGTCGCCAAACCCAGCGCGCAAGGGCAGGCGATGATCAGCACGGCCACTGCATTCACCAGCGCCAATGCCGGCTCGTCAGGCTTCAGCACCAGCCACGACACGAACGTCAGGGCGGCAATCGCCAAGACCGCCGGAACGAAATAGCCGGCCACCCGGTCGGCCAAGCGCTGAATGGGAGCTCGGCTGCGCTGCGCTCGAGCAACCAGGTCGACAATGCGGGCCAGCACCGTTTCCGATCCGACGTGGTCGGCCACAAACAGGAACGAACCGGTCTGGTTCACCGTGCCGCTGATCACGACGTCGCCGGGGCGCTTCCCGACCGGCAGCGGTTCGCCAGTGAGCATCGATTCGTCCACCACGCTCTGCCCATCAATCAGGTGGCCGTCGACGGGAATCTTTTCGCCCGGCCGCACGCGGAGCGTATCGCTTTGTCGCACGGCGGCCAGCGGAACTTCCTGTTCTTGGCCGTCGCGGACCACGCGCGCCGTCGGCGGAGCAAGCGACAACAATTGTTGGATGGCGCTGCTCGTCCGCTGCCGTGCCCGCAATTCGAGCACCTGACCCAGCAGTACCAGGGCAATAATCACTGCGGCCGCCTCGAAGTAGACTTCGACGTGGCCACCATGCTGTAGCGAATTGGGAAGCCAACCGGGGAGTAAGAGCGCAAACAAGCTATACACGTACGCAGTGCCAGTGCCAATCGCGATCAGCGTGAACATGTTCAAATTGCCCGTTCGCAGCGATTGCCAGGCGCGGTGGAAGAAAGGGGCTCCGGCCCAGACGACAACCGGGGTGCAAAGCACCAGTTGCAACCAGGCGCTCGCCACGGCACCCAGCCAGCGGTCGACCGGCAAACCGAACATCGGCGCCATCGCTAGAAGCCAAACGACGCTTGCCAACACTGCGGCGACCCAAAGCCGCCGAGCCATTTCGGCAAGTTCCTCCTGACCCGCTCCTCCCGCGGCCGGCAGATTCTCTGGCTCAAGTGCCATGCCGCACTTGGGACAATTCCCTGGAGCCGCTTGCCGGATTTCGGGGTGCATCGGGCAGGTGTAAACCGCGGTGGGCAATGAGGCCCCCGGCCCGATTGCCACATGGTGGGCAGACTGCTGGCGTGGTCCATTTGAGTGGTCGGCAGGCGAGCGGTGCGAGCAGCAAGATTCCTTTTCTACTGCCACCGGCGGATTTTCTGCCGAGGCGTTACTTCGCGCCTGCGGGGTGGAACAGCCCACCGCGGGAGGCTGCTGCGCGGTCAGAAACCGTTGCCTGCAGCGATCGCTACAAAAGTAGTAGCGCTTGCCATCGCGATCGATCGACAGGCCGGTTTCTTCGTTAACCTGCATGCCGCAAATCGGATCGGTCGCCATGAGAGCCCTTCCTCGGTCGCGCGATATCCTGGCTGATCGACCCTGCGAGCCGCTGAGGAATTATAGGGGCAGTTCGCCGGCGGTTCGTTTGGCCCCGCGACGTTCCCCGCCACGGGGGGGGCGCGGTTTTTCAGCGGAGGAATGGCCTCCGGGCGAAGGAACGCCGGGCGGACGCTAACAGAATTCTCATGCCCCATGTTATAATTTTGTTTTGTGTCGTATTTTCGACACGCGGGCAGAGACAAGATGATTGATTCAGATTTCGCCGAATCCGTTCGACCCGGCTCCTTGGGTCGTCGGAATCAGATTATCGCTCTTGCGATCGCAATGGTCTTGTGTGTCGCACCACTGGACGTGGTGCTGAGACACTTCCAAATGTCGATCCTCTACGCGATCCCGCTGACGGTCTTGGCATGCTACGGCCAATTGCGGGCACTAAGGTGGGTTACCCTGCTGGCGATCACGTTGACGTGCATCACCTATTTCATCAAGTATCAGGTATACCCACCCGACGGCGCCCAATTTCTCAATTTTCGGATCATCAACCGAGCGGCCGTGGCCATTATGCTTTGGTTGCTCTCAAAAGTCTTGGGACTGTGGTTCGAGACGGAGGCGCATCGGCAGGAGCCGCTCTGGTCGGATGACTTCGAAAGGGCGCATCATCAAATCAGTTCGACGCTCGGCATGCTGATCGCCATGCCGACCGTCGTGCTGATTGCCATGGTCGATGGATTGACGCCCGCCAATTTCAACGTCGCGGTGTTGTACACGGTTCCGCTGGTGACCTGCGCGTGGGTCCGCAGCGAGCGGTTGTTGTGGACCATGTTCTTGCTCTTGCAGGTGTTGGCGTTTGGTGGCTTGTACTGGGGGCCGCCGTCGACGCAGCCGCTGCCCGCTTACGGTCCGCTGCAAAACCGCTGCCTTTTCGGCGTGATGATGTTCATCATCGCCTGTCTGCTGCACTATTGGATTCGCAGTTCGCGTCAGCAAATGCCGCTCGCCCAGCCAACGCGAATCGGCTCGCCGGATAGCGACGATCAACACGTTAGTGTTGGCTAATCGGCCTATTCTCCGGTGCCAGCCGAGTGGCAGCAGATCCGTTTGGCCGACGGGGCGCGAAATCGCCGCTGCGATTTCAATTCAACCACAGCAGCCTGGCGGATTCGCCTGGCTCGCGCCGCTCCCATTCGCGGCGTATCTCACCCAGGCCGCGGACGCAAATGTCGAACTCGTGGCTTAGCCGCTCGAGGATCTCGTTTTCCGCGTCGTCGTTCGACGTGGGGATCGTACTGGCGATGCGATAGGCGCGCTTGCCTTGGGCGCAATAGTCGATCAACGAATCTTTCCGCCCGGCACCGCGCAACCGGAGCAACGCTTCGGGATAAACGCCCGTCCAGAAGAGCGTGAAGTCGCCGATGTGGCGGTGAATGTCGCGACGGGCGGTCCCCACGCGACATTGCGCTTCGGCCAGCATGTCGACCACTTCGTCCACGCGGCGGCCGGTCAACGTGCGAATGGCAAAAATCGCGTCGCAGTGAAAGAATCGAGTGAGCAGATTCGCCATGTATTCGACCAGCGGCGGATCGGCAACTCCCAGACG